>JAEWHY010000427.1 GCA_023387555.1 Pseudomonadota bacterium | reverse complement strand
GGCCAAGGCCGCGTTGCCGCCGCGCTGGTCACTGACCGGCAACCGTCAGTCCCTCCACGCGCAACGTCGGTGCATTCGTCACATACTTGAACGAGAGATCGTCGGCCGGGGTCAGCGTGCGGAACATCTCGAGCAGGTGCCCGGCGACCGTCACTTCGCTGACCGGATAGCTGAGTTCGCCATTCTCGATCCAGTACCCGGCGGCGCCGCGGCTGTAATCGCCGGTCACCAGATTGGTGCCCATGCCGATCAGATCGGTGATGTAAAAACCGGTGCCGGTTTCGGCGATCAATTGCGCAGGCGAGAGCGCGCCGGGCTCCAGATACAGATTGCTTGGCGCCGGCGAGGGCGGTGCCGAAACCCCGCGAGCCGCGTGGCCGGTGGTCTGCAGGCCGAGTTCGCGCGCCGTCGCGGAATCGAGAAACCAGGACATCAGGACGCCGTCGGCGACGAAGTCCATCTTCTGCACCGCCACGCCTTCGCCGTCGAAGGGATGCGAGCGCAGCCCGCGCCGGCGCAGCGGATCGTCGACGATGCGGATGCCCGGCGAAAACAGCCGCTCGCCGAGCTTGTCCTTCACGAAACTGGCCTTGCGGGCAATCGACACGCCATTGGCGGCACTCGCGAGATGGCTGATCAAGGTGTTCGACAGCCGGGTATCGAAAATCACCGGCACGGCCTGGGTCTTGACCTTGCGCGGATTGAGGCGGCGCACCGCGCGTTCACCCGCATTGCGGCCGATTGTCTCCGGCGCTTCCAGATCGCTGCCATGCAGAGTGGAGGAATGATCGTAGTCGCGCTCCATGCCGGTGCCTTCGCCGGCGATTGCCATCATCGAGATACTCTGGCGGGACGCAAGATAGGAGCCGTGGAAGCCGTCGCTGGTCACGAGCACCATGCCGCTGATCCCGGCGCCGGCGGAGGCGCCGCCGGACTTGCTCACGCCCTTGACGGCCAGCGCAGCCTGTTCGGCGATGCGCGCGCGGCGCTCGAGTTCGCTGACGTCGGGAATATTGGGATCGACGAGGTCGAGGTCGGGTCGGCTGCGGGCGAGCCGGTCACGGTCGGCGAGGCCGGCGAAGCGATCCTCCGGCGCCACCCGCGCCATGGCGACCGCGCGTTCGGCAAGGGTCGCTGCGTCGGTGCGGGCGATGTCATTGGTCGACACCACCGCCTGCCTGTTGCCGACAAAGACGCGCAGACCGACATCGTCGCCCTCGGAGCGCTCGGATTCCTCTATCGCGCCATCACGGATGTCGACGCCAACGGAAACGGAACGCACGGCAATCGCATCGGCCGCGTCCGCTCCGGCTGCTTTCGCAGCGCGGACCAGTCCTTCGGCGAGGTTGCTCAGCGCGGATTGATCAAGAAGAGATTGCATTGATGCCGATCGATCTAGGGTGCGCGACGGGATCTGACAAGAACATGGTTCGGCCGAATGATGCAAACCTGAGTGATGGCCGCAAGGACTCGTCAATCATGCGAATCGAGGAATTGCTCGAAACCCTTGATTAACCGAGCTTTTTAAGCGGTTTCCGACGGGATTGTGGCAAAGTCCAGCTCATAACGGACGACAAAGTCCGGGGGAGCAATTCGAGGCGTCAAATGGAAGCCGGCGGGGCCTTGCCTGCCGGGTCGGGCCGCAGTGTGCGGCTCGACCCCTTCGCTTTGCCAGTTCGCTTTCCGGCACGCGATGCCGGGGCGGACGGGCAGATGCGGCAGATCGAACTCGACCGCGATCGCGTGGTGCTGCGTCGAGCAGTGCACGGGATGCGGATGAAAATCCGGCTGGCGGTGGATGCCTTTGTCGGCATCACGCTGGTACTGGACGAGAGCGGTTCCGCCGCTTCCATTATCCTCGACCAATCCGATCCATCGCTGTCAATCCCGCTGCTCGACAACGCTTCGCTCGACGAGGCGACCGTGATCTGGCGAGCCTGGGGGCGCGTGCTTGGCCTGCCGCTATGGCAGCGCGACGTGAATGGTGAGACCCGCCAGGTCGTTGCCGGCCGCCGCACGCTGGAGATCGCAAAGGATACCGGCCGCCGTCGGCGCCGGTCGACGATCAGAATGCGCCGGCCCTCGATCCTGATGCGACGCAAGACCGGGCGGCATGTGGGCGTCTGCACGATTCATCGCGGCGAGCGTGAGATCATCGCGCGGAACTGATCTTGCGGCCTACCGGAAGTAGGCATCGAGGATCATTCCGGCGAACAGGATCAATCCGGCATCGCGGTTGGACTTGAACAGGCGCAGGCATAGCGCCGGGTCGGCGATATCGAGACGCCAGACCTGCCAGGCGAGATGCAGCGCGAAGGCGGCAAGCCCGATTGCGAAGATGAGGCCGCCGCCGGCCAGCCAGCCGGCCAGTGCGATCAGAGCGACGGCCAACGAAAAGAACAGCCCCAGCAGCGGCCTGGTACGCTCGCCGAACAGGATCGCGGTCGACTTGATGCCGATCAGCGCATCGTCCTCACGATCCTGATGCGCATAGATCGTGTCGTAGGCGATGACCCAGGCGATGGAGCCGGCATAGAGAACGAACGCCGCGAGATCGAGGCGTCCGAACACGGCCGGCCAGCCCATCAGCGCGCCCCAGGAAAAGGCGAGCCCCAGGCCGATCTGCGGCCAGTGCGTGACGCGCTTCAGGAACGGATAGATCGCGACCGTCGCCAGCGACAGAATGCCAACCAAAATGGTGAAGGCGTTGAATTGCAGCAGGACGGCAAGGCCGACCAGCGCCTGCAGCACCAGAAATGCAAGCGCGTGTTTCGCGCTGACCTGTCCGGACGGAATTGGCCGCGATCGCGTCCGCTCGACCTTGGCGTCGAGATCGCGGTCGACGATGTCATTCCATGTGCATCCCGCGCCACGCATCGCGAAAGCGCCGATGAAGAACAGGACGCAATGCCATGGATCGGGGTAGGGGCGGCCGGCGGCGATTGCGGCAAGACCGGCCGACCACCAGCACGGCAGCAGCAACAGCCACGAGCCGATCGGGCGGTCGAGCCGCGCCAGTCGCAGATAGGGTTTGAGCCAGCCCGGCGCGGCCGTGTCGACCCAGTTTCCGGTCGAATCGGCGACCCGTCCGGCGGTGCCGCTCATCGCGTCAGCGGATTGCCGGTCAGGGTGTCGAACGTGCTGCCCCGCTGCTTGGCGGCGGGCGTATCGCTCGAGATCGACGGCAACCTGGAGGTGCCCAGCGCATCGCTCAGGCTGGGCGCGCGTTGGGCGGGAGCGGCGGCGGTGTCGCAGACCTTGGTGCGAACCTCGATGATCTTCGCGTAATTGCCTTTCCGCGCCTTGGTGGCATCCGGCGGCACGCCGCATTCGGAGCCATGATCCTCAAAGTACTTGATGACCTTGCTCTCGGCTGTGGCCAGATTCCTGAAGGCCTGGCACACGACCGGCTGTTTCTTGGTTGCGGCCGCCTTCTGGATGGCTTTTCCTTTCGCTTCGGCATCGGCGAGCAGGGGGGTGATTTCCGCCATGCAGTTGCGACGCGGGGCGCCGCCGCCGAAGCCGCCGGGCGCTGCGAAGGAGGTCGAAGGTGCGGCGCTCGGTGCGCCGGGCGCGGCCCATCCGGAGGCGGGAGGCGCCGGGGCGGCCTGCGAAGGAGCACTCCATCCCGAGGAGGGCGGAGCGGATAGCGCCGGTTGCGAGGCGCCCGGGGTCGCCCAGCCCGATGTCGGAGGACCGGCCTGCGCCAGCTTGACGCGCGGCTCGTCGCCGGCAGCCAGGGCCGGAACCGCGAGGGCGGCCAACGCTATCGCGGCGGTCAGGCTAGCAAGCCTCATTTACGGTTCTCCCGGCCCCTCGGCCTTCCGGGTTTGCCCAAGATCAAGCCTGCAAAATAGGCGATACGGCGGCAAGATGCGATTCAGTTCATAATAGAGCGCCAGCGGGTTACGGCAAAGTTGCGGCTGGCGGAGTTCGATCTGAAGATATGCCTCGATACGATTTTCGCACCCCTCGTCTTTATGTCGCGTCCGCCCTGGATCACGGCGCAAGCGTCCCGCTCGACAAGGGACAGGTCAATTATCTGACGAATGTCTTGCGGCTGGACACCGGCGATCCGGTGCTGGTGTTCAACGGACGTGACGGCGAATGGCGGGCGCAATTGCAGCGCGAAGGCCGCAAGTCTGCGGCGCTGGTGCTCGCCGAGCAGCTTCGGCCGCAGCATGCCGCGTGCGACCTGTATTATCTGTTCGCGCCTCTGAAGCATGCGCGTCTCGACTATATGGTGCAGAAAGCCGTGGAACTCGGCGTCTCGCGTCTGCAGCCTGTGACCACACGTCACACGCAGGCGGCTCGGGTGAACCTCGAGCGCATGCAGGCCAATGCCATCGAGGCGGCGGAACAATGCGGCATTCTGACCGTCGCCGAGGTCGGCGATGCGATTCCCCTGACGAAGGCGCTGGAGCAACTCACCGCGGGACGCATTCTCGTGTTCTGCGACGAGGATGCGGACACGCGCGATCCGGTTACGGCATTGTCGGATGTGCCGAAGGGCGCGCCGCTCGCGGTGCTGGTCGGGCCGGAGGGCGGTTTCGCGGAGGAGGAGCGCGCGCTGCTGCTGAAGCATCCGTCGGTTGTCAGGCTGGCGCTCGGCCCGCGCATCCTGCGCGCCGACACCGCCGCGGTTGCCGCGCTGACGCTTGTTCAGGCGGTGGCGGGCGACTGGCGCTAACCCAAGGCCCGCCGCAACGTGAATGCCAGCGGCAGTGTCAGCAACACCATCGCGGCAACCACCGCGACGCCGCCGTTCAGACCGATGGCATCGCCGATGAAACCGTACAGGATCGGCGCGACCGCGCCCGCGCCGATGGTGCCGGTGTAGAAGCGGCCGAAGGCGCGGGTGCGGTCGGTAGGCTCAACCAGCGCCGGCACCGAGCCGTACAGCACCGATGATGTTCCGTTCAGCGCGACACCAAGGATCGGCAGCATGACGAACACCGCCTCGAGCGGCAGCGGGAGGATGGCGAGAATGAGGGCGAGCGTGAGGATCTCGGTGAGCAGCACCGTGTTGATGATCCCGATCCGCGCGCCAATGAACGCGCAGATGAGTTTTCCCGCGGCGCCGCCGGCGAATACGAGCGTCAGGGCGATGCCGATCACCGGCAGGCTGGCGCCCTTTGCCGTCAGGATGAAGGGCAGGAAGGTCAGAAAGCCCATGCGCGTGGCGGAGTCGATCACGCCGATCGAAAGCAGCGTCGGGAAGGCATAACGGTGCGTCGCGGTCGAAGACGGCACTCCCTGATTGCCGTCGGGCTTTGCGGTGGCCGCCGGCGCAAGGCGCGGCGTCAGAAACAGGATCAGCAAGGCTCCCGCAAAGCCTGCAGCGCCGAGCGCAATGACGGTCGGGCGCCACGGCATGATCGTCATCATCAGCGCCGCAAGCGCCGGCACCGTCATTTTCCCGATATCGCCCGCGAAATTGTAGCCGCCGAGCGCCTTCAGGGAGCGCGGGCCGGAAAAGGCGCGCGCCACCAGCGCCGATGCGATCGGGTGCTGCGTGCTCGCACCGATACCGCCGATCAGCAGGGCGACCAGAAGCGCCGCGAAGCCACCGCTCAATCCGGCGAGGCAATAGCCAAGTCCGGTCAGCGCGGTTCCGCCGGCGAGGATCAGGGCGGCGCCATAACGCTCGGCGAGGTGTCCCGCCGGAATCTGGAGGCTTGCCATCGTGCCGGCAAATAGTCCGCGCAGCGCGCCGACGGCGGCATAGGTCAGTCCGAACTCGGCCTGCCACACCGGCAACATGACGTAGATCAGGTCGGTATAGCCGTCGTGCAGGGCATGGGCGCCGGAAGCGACCGACATGGTGCGCCGTTCGTCGCGGCGCGTCACGCCGCTATCGGCGACGCTGGTCATGGTGGGGTCGGATCGCGCCTCTCGACCAGAGTAACGATTTCCAGCGAGATCACCCGCTCGCCGTGCTGGTTGGTGCCCTCGCCAAGCAGGCTGACCTCACCGCGCGCAGGAATCGACGGCGATACGCGCATTGCGGTCACCGCGTAAGAATAGGTGATTGTGTCGCCGACGAAGACCGGCTTGTACCAGCGCATATCGCGAAATCCGGTCGAGGGGCCGATGTCCGGAACAGGATCGCCACGCTCGCGCAGAATCTCGGCCTCGCGCTTGTAATGATCCGCGAGCTTGCGCGCCCAGATCGATGCGGTATGCCAGCCGGATGCGACCAGTGCGCCGAAATGCGAGCGGGCGCCCGCGCCTTCGTCGACATGGAACGGCTGCGGATCGAATTGCCCCGCAAAAATCTTGATGTCGTCGGCCGTGAACAGATACGAGCCCAGCGCGACGCGATCGCCGACCCGCAGATCGTCATAGAAGCGCATCATGACGGCGCTCCCGGATTGCGACGCCCGAACATCGCCGGCGTCACCATGGTCATGACACACTCGCCATGCGCATTCGTCATCTCATAGCGGATGCGGACGATACCCATCTCCGGCCGGCTTTTCGATGCGCGCGCGTCCAGCACGGCGATGCGCAACGTGAGCTGGTCGCCGGGGCGGATCGGCTTGATCCAATTCACCTCTTCGACGCTTCCCGCCCCCATCGACGCGGAGTTCAAAATGAACCCCTCGCAAATCATGCGCATCATGATCCCGCAGCCATGCCAGCCCGATGCGCCGAGACCGCCCAGCAGGGACCTTTGCCCGGCCGCCTCGTCGAGATGCATCGGCTGCGGATCGTATTGCGCCGCAAAGGCGATGATTTCCTCCCGCGTCACAAGGCGCGGGCCATATTCGGCCGTGTAGCCGGGCTGGAAATCTTCGAAATAAAGCTTGGCCAAGAGCAGGCTCATCCAGAGCGGGGAATTATACCCGCTTGGGTAGCGACCGGCGCAAGCCTCGTCAATCGCTGCGTCTGCCGGTCGTTGGCCGTAATTTTAGGTCGTTTGCGCGGCCCCGACCCTTTGGAAACAAGGCCGCTCAACACACCGCGAATTACGTGGCGAAGCGGAAATGCATCACGTCGCCGTCGGCAACGACATACTCCTTGCCTTCCAGCCGCAGCTTGCCGGCATCGCGGGCGCCCGCCTCACCCGACAGCGCGATGTAGTCATCAAAGGCGATGGTCTCGGCGCGGATGAAACCCCGCTCGAAATCGGTATGGATCACCCCGGCCGCCTGCGGGGCCTTGGTGCCGCGCGTGATGGTCCAGGCGCGGGCCTCCTTCGGACCGACGGTGAAATAGGTCACGAGGTGCAGGAGGTCGTAGCCGGCACGGATCAGCCGGTCGAGGCCTGCCTCCTGCAGGCCGACGGCCTCGAGATACTCGGTACGCTCTTCGCGCGAGAGAACCGCAATCTCCGATTCGATCTTGGCGGAGATGACGACAGATACCGCGCCTTCTTCCCTGGCGCGCGCTTCCACGCGCTTCGAGAATTCGTTGCCGGTGGCGGCCGAACCTTCATCCACGTTGCAGACATAGAGCACCGGCTTCGCCGTCATCAGCCCGAGCATGGCGAAGGTCTTTTCTTCCTCCGGCTTGAGACTGACGAGCCGCGCCGGCTTGCCCTCGCGCAGCAACGGCAGCGCGCGGTTGATCAGCTCGAGCGTTTCCTTGGCATCCTTGTCATTGCCGCGGGCCTTCTTTTCCAGCGCGTCGACGCGGCGCTCGAGCGAGTCGAGATCGGCGAGCATCAACTCGGTCTCGATCGTCTCGATGTCGGCGATAGGATCGATCTTGCCTTCGACATGAGTGATGTCGGAATCCTCGAAGCAGCGCACCACATGCGCAATCGCATCGACTTCGCGAATATTGGCGAGGAACTGATTGCCGAGGCCTTCGCCCTTGGAGGCGCCGCGCACGAGGCCGGCGATGTCCACGAAGGTGAGGCGGGTCGGGATGGTCTGCTGGGATTTGGCGATCGCCGCGAGCTTGTCGAGCCGCGGATCCGGCACGGCCACTTCGCCGACATTGGGTTCGATCGTGCAGAACGGATAATTCGCGGCCTGCGCGGCGGCGGTTTCCGTCAGCGCGTTGAAGAGCGTCGATTTGCCGACATTCGGCAATCCGACGATGCCGCATTTGAAGCCCATGATGAATTTACCCTGCTGCCTTTAGTCCGGCTTTGAGTTGCTGCCGTTGGTGTCGAAGCCTTTCGCCACCATGGTCAGATGAATCTTGTTCTGGAACGACGAGTCCTGATTGCGCGCGAGCAGGCCGACGTTATCGGCGATCGCGTCGCACAGCGTCTCCACCCAGGGCCGCTCCGATTTGGCGAAGTCCGACAGCACATAGGAATGCACCATTGCCTTGTCGCCGGGGTGCCCGATGCCGATGCGCACGCGCTTGTAGTCGTTCCCCACATGCTCGGACACCGAGCGAATACCGTTATGTCCGGCATGGCCGCCGCCGATCTTCACGCGCACCTTGCCGGCCGGGAGTTCCAGTTCGTCATGCGCGACAGCGATGTCGCTGAGGTCGATCTTGTAGAATTTCGCGGCCTCGCCGACGGCGCGGCCGGATTCATTCATGAAGGTGCCGGGCAGCAGCAGCAGCGTCTTGACGCCGGCAAGCGAGCCTTCGGTCGCGACCCCCTGAAAGCGACGGCGCCATGGCGGGAAGCCATGGCGCTTCGCAATCGCGTCGACCACCATGAAGCCAATATTGTGCCGGTTGCCCGCATAGCGGGCGCCGGGATTTCCGAGCCCGACCAGGAGGAACATGGTGCTGATGGCGGGGCCCAGCGCCCCGCCGCCTTTCTGACGCCGACCTTACTTCTTGTCGGCCGGCTTCTTGTCGCCACCTGCGGCGGCAGCGGCAGCAGGCGCAGCACCGGCAGGAGCGGCTGCTGCTTCGGCAGTCTGGTTCTGTGCTTCCGCATAGCCCGACGGCGGAACGATGGTGACGAGCGTCATGTCCTCGCGGCCGATCGGCTTCACGCCCTCAGGCAGCCCCACGTCGCTCAGATGCTTCGAGCTGTTGATCTCGAGGCCGGCCACGTCCACTTCGATGGACTGCGGGATGCGGTCGGGCGGGCAGCGCAGCGGAATCGAGTGCGTCACGATGTTGACGGCGCCGCCACGCTTCACGCCCGGCGACTGTTCCACGTTGATGACGTGGACCGGCACGTTGACGCGGACCAGCGCGCCCGCAGAGAGGCGCATGAAGTCGACATGGATCGGGAAGTCCCGGACCGGGTCGAGCTGGTAGTCGCGCGGAATCACGCGGTGCTTCTGCCCGTCGATCTCGATGTCATAAAGGGTGGTGAGGAAGTGGCCCGCATAGATCTTGTTGCGGATGTCGATGTGATCGACAGCGATTGCGAGCGGGGCTTCGTTGGCTCCGTAGATCACGGCCGGGGTACGGCCCTCGCGACGAACTGCCCGGGCGGCCCCCTTGCCGGCCTTCGGGCGCAACGTCGCCTTGATTTCCTTCACGGCGGTCATGCGCTTTGTCCTGTCAGGTTGGTGTCAGATTTTCGGAAAACGGCCGCGGCAAGCCTCCAGGGGTGCGGGGGCCACGGTCGCGCGGGCTTATACCGGCAGGGGGCCGGAATGGCAAGAAATCAGGGCAGGGCGGCCGGAAATCAGCCGTCGAGACGCATCTCGCTGATATCGGGCTGATCGCCCTTGCCGGGGGAAGCTGGTGCGATCCCGGCTTTGGCCTCGAGCACCGCAATCCGGGCCTTAAGGGCTTCGTTCTCCTCGCGGGCGAGCCGGGCCATATCCTTGACCGTCTCGAATTCCTCGCGCTTGACGAGGTCGAGGTCGCGCAGCCAGCGTTCCGCCTGGGTCTTAAACAGTGTGTCGAACTCGCGCCGGACGCCCTGGGCGACCCCTGCGGCGTCGTTCATCAGGCGCGCAACCTCATCAAAAAACCGGCCTGATGTCTGGGTCATGGGACTCTCCGCTCAATCTCGCTGTCGGTTTGACAATGGCGACGGCGCGAGGCGACTGCAAGGCCGGACCGCATCCCGTGGGCCGCCGGCGCGACAAATCTGCCCAAGCTTCTTAACGTCGGGACAATCGGCTGCGCGGGCTGCCGATGGCGGAGGTCCCGCCGGCGGCCGGAATAACCGGATCTTGACCCCTCGCCGGTGCATCAGGTTCCGCCACGTCCTTGACTTCGCGGTGAGGCTGGCTGAATCCACGGCGGGAGGCCGCAAACCGCATGCCGATCTTGTCCTTGCCATTTCCAAATATCGATCCGGTGCTGTTCAGCGTCGGGCCGCTGGCGATCCGCTGGTACGCGCTGGCCTATATCGCGGGCATCCTGCTCGGATGGGTCTATGCCCGGATGCTTATTCGCAACGAGGCCTTGTGGGGCGGGCGGGCGCCGCTGACTGTCTCCGATTTCGACGACTTTATCGTCTGGGTGACACTCGGCATCATTCTCGGCGGCCGGCTCGGCTATGTCCTGTTCTACAATCCCGGACATTTCGTCGCTCACCCGCTGGAGATTTTCCAGATCTGGGGCGGCGGCATGTCGTTTCATGGCGGCTTTGCGGGCTGCGTGACTGCGGTCCTGCTGTTTGCCCGCAGTCGCGGAATTCCGGTTCTTTCGCTGGGCGACCTGACCTGCGCCGCCGGGCCGATTGGGATTTTCCTCGGGCGGATCGCGAACTTCATCAATGGCGAATTGTGGGGCCGGACGACCGACGTGCCCTGGGCGTTCGTATTCCCGGGCGCGGGCCCGCTGCCGCGACATCCGAGCCAGCTTTATGAAGCCGTGCTTGAGGGCCTCGTCCTCTTCATCGTGCTTGCGATTGCCGTGCGAATGGGCGCGATGAAGCGGCCGGGCCTGATCATCGGGTTGTTCGCGATCGTCTATGCGCTGGCGCGTTCGTTCTGCGAATTCTTCCGCGAGCCGGACCCGCAGCTCGGTTTCCTGTGGGGCGGACTCACGATGGGCATGCTGCTGTCGATCCCGCTGTTCCTGGCGGGCGTCGGCTTCGTCTGGAACGCGATGCGGCGTCCGGCGCTCGGGAGCCAGGCCGCATGAGCGAACCGGCGCCGCTCGACAAGGAACTCCGCCGGCTGATTGCGGTCGGCGGACCAATGCCGGTCTCGCGCTACATGTCGCTTTGCCTGACGCATCCGCAACACGGCTATTACGTCACGCGCGATCCGTTCGGAGCGGATGGAGACTTCACCACCGCACCCGAAATCAGTCAGATCTTCGGCGAATTGCTCGGCCTCTGGGCGCTCTCGGTCTGGGGCATGCTCAATGAGCCGGAAAGGATCCATCTGATCGAGCTCGGTCCGGGCCGGGGCACAATGATGCGCGATGCGCTCCGGGCGGCGAAAGTGCTCCCGGAATTCCGGAAGGCGCTGTCGGTACATATGGTCGAAGTCAGTCCGACCCTGGAGCGGCTGCAGCGCGAGAACCTGAGCGATACCGGCGTTCCAGTGAGTTGGCACCGCAATCTTCTGGAGGTGCCCGACGGGCCTGCGATCATCCTTGCGAACGAATATCTCGATGCGCTGCCGGTGCATCAGGTGGTGAAGCAAAGCGATGGCTGGCATGAACGGGTCATCGGGCTGGATGCCAATGGCGAACTTACACTCGGGCTTGCGGCCGATCCCTTGCCGCAGTTCGATCGCTTCCTGCCGAAGAATATCAAGGAGGCGCCGATCGGTGCGGTCTTCGAATGGCGCGACGATCTCCACGCCTTCGATATCGCTCGGCGGGTCCGCGACAACGGTGCGGCGCTCATTATTGATTACGGGCATGTCGAGGCGGACATCGGCGAGACGTTGCAGGCGGTCAACGGGCATGAATTTGTCGATCTGTTGTCGATGCCTGGCGGATCGGACATCACGGCCCATGTCGACTTCTTCACCTTCGGCCAGGCCGCCGGCGCCATGGGCGTGGCGGTGCAGGGGCCTGTCACCCAGGCCCGGTTCCTGCGCGCGCTTGGACTGGATGCACGCGCCGATGCGCTGCGACGGGGTGCGAACGAAGAACAAGCCGCGAATATCACGTCCGGCGTTTCGCGGCTGACGGAAGCCGGGCGCACTGGCATGGGCGAATTGTTCAAGGTCATGGCCATCTGCGATCCTAAGCTTGGCCTGCTTCCGGGATTCGAGCCGACATGAAGCTTCAAGCTGCGTCACTGTCCGCCCTTGAGGGCATCCGCCATGCGTTCTTCACCCGCGAGGGCGGTGTGTCCGGCGGGCTTTATGCCAGTCTCAACAGCGGGATCGGCTCGCAGGACGAGGCCGCCCATGTCGCCGAAAACCGCGCCCGCATGGCGCAGGCGCTCGGCGTCGATCCGGTCCGGCTGCTCACCGCGTACCAGATACACTCACCGCATGTGGTGGTCGCGGAAGAGCCGTGGGATGTTGATACGCGCCCGCGCGCGGACGCCATCGTGACCAGGACGCCAGGACTTGCAATTGGCGTCAGCACAGCCGATTGCGGGCCGTTGCTGTTTGCCGATCCGGAAGCGCAGGTCATCGGTGCCGCGCATGCCGGCTGGCGCGGTGCGTTTTCCGGGGTGATCGACGGCACCATCGCCGCAATGGAAGCGCTCGGCGCCGACCGCAGGCGCATGACCGTGGCCCTGGGCCCGCTGATCCGTCAGCAGAATTACGAAGTCAGCCAGAGTTTCGTGGACGAGTTTGTGCGCGCTGATGTGACGTACGCGCGGTTTTTCGTTCCCGCGGCGCGCGATGGCCATGCGATGTTCGACCTGCCGGGCTTTATCGCGTCGCGCGTCGCCCGGAGCGGGATCGACCGCTTCGAGGATCTCGGCATCTGCACATACTCCGATCCGGACCGCTTCTACAGTTACCGGCGATCGACTCACCGCGCCGAGCCCGATTACGGCCGTCACGTTAACGCCATTGTGTTGAACCCCTAGCGGGGCACCCCCGGTCGGCTGGACCGCGGAGATGATTCCGGTTACGGAATCGTTAACGGCTCGAAGGGACCGCACGTGTCCTGACAGCTTACGGGGGTGTCATGGTTCCGCTGGCGGCGCGCATCGTCGGTATTGTTGCGTTTGCCGCTTTGACGGCTGCCTGCACCACGACCGGCGGCGGATTGCCCACGGGCCGGCACTCGACGGTCGCATTCGATCGGATCGACGGCCTGCCGCACACCGTCTTTGACCGTTATGTCCGCAAACTCGGCGACGAGGCGGAAGCGCGCAACGTCCCGGTTGTGACCCGCGAGGGATTCGCGCCGTATCGGATCAAGGGATATGCCTCGGTCTGGACGCGAGGCCGGCAGGCCACGATGTCCTGGGTATGGGAAGTCTACGACTCCGACGGCCAGCGCGTGATGCGCATCGCCGGTGACGAAAAGGCCGGCTCGGCCGGCCGCGATGCCTGGCAGGCCGTCAGCGACGACGTCCTGGCGCGTGCGGCGCGCAACGGCATGGAGCAGCTTTCGGCTTATTTCCGTGGCCCCGATTCCCCGCCCGCAGCCGCCTCTGGCGCTTCCGAGCCGGGCCCGGCTGCGCCGGCGCAGGGTCCGTCAATCGCCGCGGCCGGTGGTGGCCGCGTCGCATCGGCAGAAACTTTACGGTAATCGCCGAAATCTCCTTGGAGAACGAAATACGCAAACTTGCGGAAGTGTGACTCGGCTTGTATCAGTCCGGCGCGCCAAAGAGACGCATGGGCTGAGCAGCGAGGAGAAGGGATGGCGAAAAACGGAGCGATCAAGCTCGTCGCCGGCAATTCCAACCCTGCGCTTGCGGCTGAGATTTGCAACTATCTCAAGTTGCCCATGACCAAAGCGGTGGTGCGCCGCTTTGCCGACATGGAAATCTTCGTAGAAATCCAGGAGAACGTGCGCGGAGCAGACGTATTCGTCATCCAGAGCACGTCCTTCCCGGCCAACGATCACCTGATGGAGCTGTTGATCATCATCGACGCGCTCCGGCGATCCTCGGCGCGTCGGATCACGGCGGTGGTGCCCTATTTCGGCTATGCCCGGCAGGACCGCAAACCCGGCCCCCGCACCCCGATCTCGGCCAAGCTCGTTTCCAACCTGATCACCCGTGCCGGCGCCGACCGGGTCATGACCCTCGACCTTCACGCCGGGCAGATCCAGGGCTTCTTCGACATTCCGACCGACAACCTTTTCGCTTCGCCGGTCATGGTGCGCGACATCAAGGAGCGCTTCGAACTCGCGAACCTGATGGTGGTGTCGCCCGACGTCGGCGGCGTCGTACGTGCGCGCGGGCTGGCAAAACGCATCAATGCCCCGCTTGCCATCATCGACAAGCGGCGTGAACGGGCCGGCGAATCCGAAGTGATGAACGTGATCGGCGAAGTCGCCGGGCACACCTGCATCCTGGTCGACGACATCGTGGATTCCGGCGGCACGCTGGTGAACGCCGCCGATGCGCTGCTCGCGCAAGGCGCGACCGAGGTCTATGCCTACATCACCCACGGCGTTCTGTCCGGCGGCGCCGTCGCGCGCGTGACTGCGTCGCGGCTGAAAGAACTCGTCATCACTGACTCGATCCAGCCGACCAAGGCTGTGAAGGACGCGCCGAATATCCGCGTCCTGCCGATCGCCCATCTGATCGGCGAAGCCATCGGCCGTACCGCTCATGAAGAGTCGGTGTCGAGCCTGTTCGACTGATCGACCGATCTCCACACTGTCATCCTGGATGCTGACGGCCGGTCCTCGCAAAGCGAGGACCGATGGCAGCCGTTTGACCATCAGCCGTCGACGGTCCGAAATCTCTCATGCAGATGAATCGCCTGAGCCGGCTTCTTGCGCGGTTCGGTCACGCGCGTCGCGCGGCGCAAATGTCGGCGCAATGACCGCTCCAAAGCGATTGCTGTGTATTGAGTCAAACTGACGCGGTGGGGATTGGGGATATTGCCGCTGCCTGCGTTGCCCCGATTCAAAAAATCAACGACCAGAGTCAGGCGATCAATTCTTGGCTTGGTTGCGCGGAATCGGTGCGGCTATAGTCAGAGTGCCAAGTGATTCGGTGATCGTGAGTCAATCCAGCGTCGTCGGATTGCGCTGCGGCGGAAGACCCGTCTCGGCAATGACCGATACGCGTGCGTGAAGCGCAAAGCCTCGCAGGCGGCAGAAGAAAATGGCACTTATTGATTTTAGAGAAACGACGCACGGCAATCCCCTCGATGTTGTCGAGCGCATCGCTTCGGTCAACGACTGGACTTTCGAGCGCGCCGGCGACGACGAGATCAACATCCTCATCAAGGGGCGTTGGAACGACTATCAGGTGTCGTTCACATGGATGGGTGAACTCGAGGCGCTGCATCTGGCTTGTGCTTTCGACGTCAAGGTTGCCGATCGCCGCCGTGCGGAAGTCCGCCAGTTGATCGCGCACATGAACGAGCAGATGTGGATCGGTCATTTCGATCTGTGGTCCGAAGATGGGCTCGTGATGTTTCGCCATGCGCTGGTGCTTTCCGGCGGGGCTGAAGCGACGGACGATCAATGCAAGGCCGTGCTCGGTACGGCGATCGACACTTGCGAACGCTATTTCCCCGCCTTCCAGTTCGTGCTGTGGGCGGGCAAGACGGCGCGCGAAGCGCTGGACGCGGCGATGTTCGAGACCGCCGGCGAGGCCTGATTTTCCAAGCCGCGCGACCCAAGTCGCGTTATCCAAGTCGCGTTATACAAGGCGCGTTACCAAGTCGCGGCGGCGCCGCCTCTCCCGCTTTGAAACCGCGAGCGGGTTGGGGAGGGCGCTTTTTCCGAGTTGCTTGACCCCCATCCGATTTGCTTCGCTGCGCTCGACAAACGACCTCTCCCATGAGGGGAGGTTCGAGACAGTTTGAAGAGAGAGTGATGCGTCATGACACAGCCAGATAAACCTAGGCTCGACGATATCGGCCAGCTTGCGCTGGTCGGTGCCGGCAAGATGGGCGGGGCCATGCTGGAAGGCTGGCTCGCGCTTGGCCTTGACCCGCGCAATGTCGTGGTGATCGAGCCGCAGCCGTCCGAGGAGATCGTGGCGCTCTCGAAGACGGGCGTCGTGCTTAACCCGCCGGCCGGAACGGTGAGGAACATTGGTACGATCGTTCTTGCGGTGAAGCCGCAGGTGGCCGCGGACGTGCTGCCGTCCGTCGCGTCCCTGGTCGGAGCGGGGACTCTTGTGCTGTCGATCATGGCCGGCAAGACGCTCGGTTTCCTGCAGGACGCCATGCCGAAAGCCGCGATCGTGCGCGCGATGCCGAATACGCCGGCGGCGATCGGCCGTGGCATCACCGTGGCCGTGCCGAACGCGGCGGTGACCGCCGAACAGACGCAGCGCGCGCATGCGTTGCTGGCGGCCTCCGGCGCGGTGGAATGGATCGACGACGAGACCCTGATGGACGCCGTGACTGCAGTGTCGGGCTCGGGGCCGGCCTATGTCTTCCTGCTCGCGGAGACGCTGGCAAAAGCCGGTGTCGCCGCGGGGCTTCCGCAGCCGCTTGCGGCGAAGCTCGCGCGCGAGACGGTCGCGGGCTCCGGCGAGTTGCTGCATCGCTCGCCGCTCGACCCGGCAACGTTGCGCCGGAACGTGACCTCGCCCGCGGGGACGACGGCGGCAGCGCTGGCGGTGCTGATGGCGGCCGACGGTCTTGATGATTTGATGCGCCAGGCTGTCGCGGAGGCGACCAGACGGTCCCGGGAACTCGCAGGCTAGCGCGCTGTTGGACATCGGCATCCCTTCAAGGGCCGTGCCTGACCGCCTACATTGAAGCGAGCACAGCAATGGAGCCCGCCATGACCGATGCGAGCAACAACACCGACGTCAGCCGCCGCACGAAGATCATCGAGGCGTTGCTGACCCTGCTCGAGAGCGAGCCGTTCGAGCGCATTGGATTGGGCGACATTGCAAAGGCTGCGGGCGTATCGCTTGCCGATCTGCGCAACGAGTTCTCCTCTGCAGTCGCAATCCTGGCCGCGCACATGAAGGACATCGACCGCAAGGTATTGGCGGCGGATACGTCCGACATGGACGAGGAGATCCCGCGCGAGCGCCTGTTCGATGTGCTGATGCGGCGTCTCGACGCGCACGCTCCGCACAAGCCGGCGATGCGGTCGCTGATGCGCTCTGTCGTATGC
>JAEWHY010000261.1 GCA_023387555.1 Pseudomonadota bacterium | reverse complement strand
CCGGAATTCGATGGGGTCGAGCGGCAGCGCGGCCGCGGCTTCGTCGACCAGCACCTCGAGCGCCGTCATGGTCTGCAGCGTACCGTAGCCGCGCATCGAGCCCGCGGTCACGCCGCGCGAATGCAGCGCGACCGTGGTGACATCCACCTTCGGAACGTCATAGATTCCGATCGCCGCAGTCGCGGACACCGTCGCCACATTGGCGGACAGATTGGCGAGCCCGCCACCGTCCAGAACATGATCGGCGGCAAACGCCTGGATCTTGCCGGTCTTGCGATCGATCCCGATCTGCGAGCGCATCTTGATGGGATGACGCTTGATCCCCGCCTGAAACTGCTGATAGCGGTCATGCGCCAGCCGGACCGGGCGGCCGGGGAAGAATATCGCCGCCAGGGCCACATAAAGCGGGAACGGGGTGTGATCGCGTCCGCCGAAGCCGCCGCCGACATAGGCGAATTGCGCGTCGATCCGCGCGGGCTTGAACGGCGATTGCGCCTCGCCGACGAGATGGGCGATGGACTCGGCAGCCTCATAAGGAGACTGCACGCCGAGGACGAGTTCGAGCGCGCCGGCCTGCTGGTTGTACCAGGCAAGACCCGCTTCAGGCTCGAGGAACATCGGATCGACGGATTGGGTTTCGAACTCGCGGTCGAGAACCAGCAGGTCGGGGTTCTTTGCGGCGAGACCTTCGCGAATCTGTTCGCCGTAAAGCGCGGCCCTGTCATAGTCGGCGGAATTGGCCTCATCGCGCGGCGACCAGACCGGAAGTCCGGATGATCTCGATTGGACCGGAGTGACCCAGCCGGCGATGACTGGCGAATAGACATCCGGTGCGCCCGGTTTGGCGCCCGCCACGCGCGTGAACCGGTAGGCGCCGTAGTTCGGCATGGTCAGCGGGCCGGTGTCTTTGCCGTATGTCACGATCGATTCATTGCGCAGGATGAGACGCGCCCGATCGAAGGCGTCGAAGCTCTCGAAGATCAGCAGCGCAACGGCCTGGCCCATGTAGAGCGGCGTCTGTCCGACCGGGCAGAACAGGTCGCCGGCATAGACTTCGGGAACGCGGATCCGCGCAGTGCGCAGATCGTCGGCGGTCACGACGATGGATGGCTTGGCCGCGCCGCTCAGGCGCGAGAGGTCGAGGCCGGTATAGATGCGGGTCGCATCGGGTGCCCGGACGAGCAGCGCATGCGAGGTTGTTACGGGCCAGCCGGGCAGATCGGCCGCGCGAAAGTCGGATGCATAGAGCTTCGACCCGGAGACCTTGGCGACGCCGTCAATCCGGCCGGCGCCGCTCGCGGCCGGGTTCCAGCGTTGAGCACCCGGCATGGTTTCGCGCGATGCGAAGCTCGGTTGCTCCGCCATCGCAAGGCGCGACAGGGTGAGTGCGATGCCGCTCGCTGTGGTCCATTTGAGAAATTCGCGCCGCGAGACTTGCATCGGTTGCCTTCTGGTCCGCGTGCGCCGCAGCGGTCATTCGCCATTGAAGCAGACAGGCAGCGCCGATTGAGGATGCGCGCGTCTGAAGAAAACGAGTTCGTCAACAAAACGGGTGGGTCGACCGGGGCGGACTATGTCCTTCACACCATTAAGACTTCATTTCGTTATGGCCATGTGACTGGTGGCTGGAAGGTGGCGGCAGGAGCGGGCCGCCACCTTTGGTCCTGAGCCGTGTCGCTGCGTCAATCGCCGCCAAGTGTCGCCGGCATCGAACCCGCCGCCGAATGGACCTCGCCGAGACGTTTTGCGACCAGCGTGGTTGCATCCGCGTTCGACCTCACGAAATCGTACTTCACGACACTTGCCCTGGAGTCCGTTGACGCCACACCGCTGACCAGAAGATCCGCGCCATACGTGGTGCTGGTTGTCGCAACGCGGGTGCCGGATGTGCCGTCGAAAGGATTGAAGCTGGCGATCTCGCGGAAGGTGGGATGCCGGCCGTGATCGGACGGACTATGAAGATACATCGCAGGCCCGGGATCGAGTGCCGAGCCGCTCGAGAACACCTTCACGGTGCCCGCGTCCGAAAGCTGGCTGACGACGATGCGTTCGGCGCCGCCGAGCGTGCCGGCCAGCCAGCCGGTCGCGAGCGAAACCCCGCCCCGATAAGTCTCGCCGAACGGCATGAAGGCGGCCGTGTTGACGGGCTGGTTCGGCTCGGCGGCATCGGAGCCGTGGTGTCCGGCGTGGTTGTGCGCCGCGTGATCGTTGCCCTTGCCGAATTTCTTCAACAGCGGGAAGGCGAACACCTTCACCTCTGCCGCATCTCCTGCGCCGGGCGCCGTCACGATGCTGAAGCGGCCGGTCGAATAGTCCACGAAGCCGGTGGTGACACTCACGCCGGAGCGGCTCTCGGCGTAAGGGTTGAACGCGGCGAACAGCGCCGGTGCCTTGCCTGTGATGATTGGCAGCTTCGAGCTGAAAACCCGGACCTCGCTGGCAACTCCGGGACCCGATCCAACGATGATGTTGTCGGCGCTCGAGCCGTCGATCTGCGCCGCCGCCACGCTGATGCCGCCGCGCGCGCTCTCTGCGAACGGCTGGAAGCGCGCAAGCTCGGTCGCAAAGGCAGCTTTCCCTTTGGTGCGCCGCCCCGAATAGACGACGACTTCCGGCGCGCGATCCGGACCTGACCCGACCACGAGGTCGAAGATGCCGTCCGCATTCACGTCGCCCATGGCGACGCTGACGTGGCCTTCATATCCGGGGAACGGCGCCACGGTCGCGAGCAGCCGGTCGCCATTGCCGTCATGGACGCGCACCTCCGTCGGCTTGCCGGGCGAACCGGGGACCGCGACCGCATAGCTGGAGATCGCGGGAATGACGTTGACCAGCATCATCAGGCCATTGTCTTCGTGATTGAGCCGATGGCAGTGCATCACGAAGATGCCGGTGTAGTCGTCGAACCTCGTCCGGATCGCCAGAATTCCCGGCTCGATCACGCTCTCGTCGATCTGCATGGTCGGCGCGGGGGCATTGGCGTTGTCCACGCTCCACTTGTCCGGTGGCGTCCGCAGGCCCGTGGTCGGGTCGTAATATTCCGTCACCTGGAAGTCGTTGACGTGAACATGGATCGGATGTTCGTCGTTGTTGTTGTTGACGAACCGCCATTCTTCTACCGAATTGAGCCGCGGCTGGATCAGCGGTACGTTGGGAAAGGCGCCGCCATCGAACGCATAGACGAACGCTTTCGGATCATCCTTGCTCGCGAGAGTGTTGAGGAACCCGCCCGAGATCACGATCTCCCGTTTCACGTCGGGTCTGGTGCGCGACAGGTCGACGAATGGCGTGTAGGCCCGGAGAGCCTGTCCTTGCACGAATGGCGTCGTGACGCCCCGGCCTTGCGACGGCACCGCTTTCGCCAGGACTTGCGTCGGGAAAATGAAAAAGCCGTCGGCGTAGCTGACTGCGGATGGGGCGGCGCTCAGGCTGCCGAGCACGGCCGGCGCATTCTCGGTGCCATTGTTCGTATACAGCACGCCGGGTGCGGTGACGGTCCTGGCGCCGCCGCCGCGGGGCGGCATCTCGAGGATGAGTTCGCCTGTCGCGGGGATCGTGACCGCGATCGCGAAGCGGCTCGCCGGCGGAATCAGCAGCCGGGTGCCGTCCTCGGTCACCGGATGCTGGACCTCGCGATACGGATTTCCATCCTGGCCGACGATCGCGATCTTCGGATGGCGGCCCGTGGCCGTCTCGGTCAGCTGCACATTGATGTAGGCAAAGTCGCTGACATTGGCGAGCACCCAGATTTCGGTCTGGCCGGCGCGGCTTTTGATCGTCGGCTGGAACTGGCCGTTGACGGTGAACTGAACGTCGCGCTTGTGATCCGGCAAGGCGGGATTTGCCGGCACATCGTTCTTGCCGTCGTGCGAGGTGAAGCGCTGGAGATTGCTCGGAATGAACTGCATCAGTCCGCGGTCGTTGCGGATCGAAAGCGGGCCCGCGTACCAGACCGTGAAGAATTTCTCGCCGACGCTGGACTGGTTGAAGTTGACCGGCGCGAGCGAGGGCCGGTACGTGCCCGCCGCCAGTTCGTCGCCCTGCGGCGGCTTGAT
>JAEWHY010000255.1 GCA_023387555.1 Pseudomonadota bacterium | reverse complement strand
AGCGACTTCGCCCAGTCGGCCTGCACGCTGTCGGGCAGCTTGCGGACATTCGTGCCCTTCGCCTTCAGGTCGTCGATCTGCTTCGGATAATTCGCTTCGTTCACCGTGCCGGTCAGCGCCTCGTATTCCTTGCCGACTTCAAGGATGATGTCCTGCACCTCCTTCGGCAGCTTGTCGAAGCGCGCTTTGTTGATGGTCAGCCCGTGCCAGGTGATCGCGCCGAAGCCGATCTCGGTGTAGTACTTGCCAACCTCGAACAGCTTGAAATTGACCCAGCCCGACGGAAACATGATCCAGCCGTTGTAGACGCCGGTCTGCATCGCCGTATACGCCTCGGGCAATGACGATTGCACCGGCGTCGCGCCGGCATATTCCAGCCACTTGAGATTGAGGCCGGCGCCCGCGAGCTTCTGTCCCTTGAGGTCGGAAACCTTGTTCCATTCGAAATTGGTGCCGAGGTTGTAACCGTTGTCCGCGATCAGCGCGATCAGCTTCTGCCGGTACTTGTCCTCGAACACCTTCGACATGAACGGCACCTGGTCGTAGACCTCGCGCGCGACCTTCACGCTTGCGACCGGGCTCATGGTGCCGAATGGCAGCATCACCTGAAAAGCGTGCAGCGGGAGGTTCGACGGCTCGAAGCAGAAACAATAGCCGCCGATGTCGATGATGCCGGACTGCACGCCTTCGAGCGTGTCGGCCACCTTCACCATCGCGCCGCCATAGCCCTCGACAAACTCGATCTTGTGCTTGGTCTTCGCGGCGACCCGCTTCGTGACTTCCGGCACGAAGAAATTCTGCATCAGATTGACGTAAGTATTGACCGGCGGGTGCCCGGACGCGATCCGCAGCCGGATCGTTTCCTGGGCGGAGGCACTCGCCGTGGTGGCTACAAGCGCGCCAAAAGCCAACGCGCCGACAAGCTGGCGTATCATCATGGCTTCCTCCCGATGCCGCATGTTGCGGCTTATGTCTTTTATGTTGACAAGCATCGGGCTGAGGCGGGGGCCGAGTCAACGGGCTTAGTGGGCGGATGGCTTTCGACGGCGCATTGTTTTTCGCAGTCCGAAAGCGGTTGAGTCTCTCAACGCCGTCCGAAGTCGGAGAATTGCGCTGCGTTGCCGCATCTCTCTTTCACGACCTGAATAAACCGGTTAGACCCCGTATCAAGATGCCGACGCGGTGATGTTGCGATCGGCTCACTAAGAGAACTGAGGGAGACGATATGAAACGCCGTAAGGTGCTGAAACTGGTGGCCGCTGGTGCGATGGCAGGTTTGTTCGCGCCGCGCCAACTGGTCGCGCAAGCCGCTTATCCGAATCGACCGGTCCGCGTGATCGTGCCCTATGCGCCAGGCGGCGTCGTTGATGTCGTTGCGCGGCACTGGGGTGAGCGGGTCAACAGCGCGCTCGGCAGCATCGTGGTCGAAAATCAGGGTGGTGGCGGCGGCACGATTGGCGCGAGCAACGTGATGCGGTCGACGCCGGACGGCTATACGCTCCTGTTCGGGGATACGAGCACGCAGGTCATCGCACCGGCGATCATGAAGACGCCGCCTTACGATCCCGTCGTCAGTTTCATTCCGGTGTCTATGGTCGCAACCTCCTCGACGGCGGTCGTCGTTCATCCGAGCGTGCCGACGAAGACGCTTTCCGAATTTGTGGAATACGCCCGCAGCAAGGGGAAGGAGCTGTCGTACGGCTCCGCCGGCACCGGAACGGTGACCCACCTTGCCGGCGAATTGTTCAAGCAGTTGATCAAGGCGCCCGACATTGTCCATGTGCCGTATCGCGGCGCCGGTCCCGGCATCAACGATCTGCTGGCCGGCAACATCCCGTTCATGACGCCGAACGTCACCGGCCAGATTCTCGAATTCCACCGCGCGGGCAAGCTTCGCATTCTTGCGGTTTGCAGCCCGAACCGGATGACGGCTGCTCCCGATCTTCCGCTCGCGACACAAACGCTGCCGGGTCTCGTCGTGCAACTCTCGTCGGGCGTTTTCGCGCCGGCACAGACGCCCGCCGATGTGATTGCAACGGTGGCGAAGGCGACTGCCGCGGTGGTGAGCGACCCAGGCTTCGCCAAGATCCTGCAGGCTGCGGGTCTCGACGCCCGATCCGAGACCACGCCGGCGGCCGCTGCGGCCTACATCAAAGCCGAACGCGAACGCCTGTTGCCTGTCATCTTGGCCGCGGGCATTAAGACCTGACGGACCTGCCCACACCTCACCGGAGAAGAGCCTTGAATACGTCGACTGCCTCGGCCGGCTTTTGCTGGCCGGACAATGCCCGCATTGCCGTGGTGATGACCTGCCTTCTGGAGAACTGGTCGGAAGGCAAGGGCCCGCCCTTCTCCGTTCAGACGACATCGCTGCGTCCTGGCACCCATGACAGGGCAGCGATGACGTGGGGCACATACGGCGGGCGTGCGGGTGTCTGGCGGCTGCTGAAGATCCTGCGTGAGAACAAGGTGCCGGCAACCTTCGTCTCCAACGCGCGTGCGCTGGAGATCAATCCCGGTGTCGCTCAGCAGATCGTCAAGGAGGGGCACGAGGTCGCCGCGCATTCCTACGCGCAGGACGATCTCCTCGCCTATTTGAATCCCGAAGAGGAGCGGGCGATGATCCGTCGGTGTGCCGACATCATCGAGTCGCTGACCGGAGCGCGGCCGAAGGGATGGCTGTCGCCTGTGCTCGCCTCGACCGATCGTACCGAGACGATCCTCGCCGAGGAAGGGTACCAATGGTACGGCGACTATAACCACGTCGATCTGCCGTTCTGCGTATCGATCGGCGGCAAGACCATCGTCGCCTTCCCGCATACCGATTTTGCGGATCACCGGGTGCTGCGGCTCAATCCGCGCGACTGGTTCGAGGTCTACAAGGACACCTTCGATTATCTGTATGCGAACGAGCCGACGTCTTTCCTGAACATCACGGTGCACTGCCATTTCGGCGGGCGTCCGCTCGTCGCCGCGCATGTCGACAAGATCCTGAAATACATCCGCGGCTTCCCGGGCGTCTGGATGCCGCGCCACGACGAACTGGCGCGATGGGTTGTGCAGAACCGCATTGCCGAATGGCCGAACCGGGAACGCTTTTTCCCGGCCGGATGAAATACCGGGCCTTGCAAGGGGCCCCCCTGACTCTCATCAATGGCTGTCGCGCGGGATGCTGATCTGCGCGACACGCTGATAGTGATCCGCACCGCGCAAGATCTGTCCTTGCGCCAGTTGTTCGGTGAGGCTGCGGGAAATCTCCTGCCACGGAGTCTGGCTTCTTGGCACCGCAAAGCCGCCCTTTTCGTCGAGCGCAACGCGCCGCCGATCGATCTCGGCTTTCGGCACCAGCATATCGGCGGTGCCCTTGTTGAGATCGATCCGCACGCGGTCGCCGGTTTGCAGCAGCGCAAGCCCGCCGCCGGCGGCAGCTTCGGGCGATGCATTCAGGATCGAGGGGGAGCCGGAGGTGCCCGACTGGCGCCCATCGCCGATGCAGGGCAGCGACTCGATGCCACGTTTGATCAGCGCGGCCGGCGGCTGCATGTTCACCACTTCGGCGGCGCCGGGATAACCGATTGGTCCGGCGCCGCGTATGAACAGCAACGTATTCTCATCGATCTTCAGCGACGGATCGTCGATGCGCGCGTGATAATCCTCCGGCCCGTCGAACACCACGGCGCGGCCTTCGAACGCGTTCGGATCATCCGGATTCGACAGATAGCGTTTGCGGAAATCGTCCGAGATCACGCTGGTCTTCATGATCGCCGAATCGAAAAGATTGCCGCGCAGCACGCGAAAGCCCGCTTCCTGCTTCAGCGGCTTGTCGTAGGGTCGGATGACATCGTCATCGTTCGCCTTTGCGTCGCGTATATTCTCGGCGACGGACTTGCCATTGATGGTCCTTGCGTTGCCATGAATGCGGCCCGCTTTGAGCAGTTCATGCATCACCGCGGGCAATCCGCCGGCGCGGTAATATTCCTCGCCGAGATAGTACCCGGCCGGCTGCATGTTCACGAGCAGCGGCACATCGAAGCCGATCTGTTCCCAATCGTCGATCGTGACATCGACGCCGATATGCCGTCCGATCGCGGTGATATGAATCGGCGCATTGGTCGAGCCGCCGATCGCCGAGCAGGCAACAATCGCATTCTCGAACGCTTCGCGCGTGAGAATGTCGGATGGCTTCAGATCCTCGCGCACGATTTCGACCGCACGCAATCCGGTCTCGTAGGCAATCTGCGCGCGCTCGCGATACGGTGCGGGGATTGCGGCGCAGCCGGGCAGCGACATGCCGAGCGCCTCGGCCAAAGCATTCATGGTCGAGGCCGTGCCCATCGTGTTGCAGTGACCGATGGAGGGAGCCGACGACGCGACGATGGCGAGGAATTCCTTGTAGTCAATCTTCTCGGCCGCGAGGTCCTTGCGCGCCTGCCAGATCACCGTGCCGGAGCCGGAGCGTTCGCCGTTCCACCAGCCGTTAAGCATCGGCCCCCCCGAGAGCACGATGGAGGGAATATTCACGGTGGCGGCCGCCATCAGCGCGGCCGGCGTGGTCTTGTCGCACCCGGTGGTCAGTACGACCCCGTCGAGCGGATAGCCGAACAGCACTTCGACCAGGCTGAGATAGGACAGGTTGCGGTCGAGCGCGGCGGTCGGGCGCTTGCCGGTTTCCTGGATCGGATGGCAGGGGAATTCGAACGCGATCCCGCCGGCGTCGCGGATGCCTTCGCGGACACGCTGCGCCAGCTCGATGTGATGCCGGTTACAGGGCGACAGGTCGCTGCCGGTCTGCGCTATACCGACGATCGGCTTGCCGGCGGTGAGTTCGTCGAGCGTCAGCCCGTAGTTGAGATAGCGCTCCAGATAGAGCGCCGTCATGCCGGGATTGTCCGGATTGTCGAACCAGAGCTGAGAGCGAAGTCTGCGTTTCGTCGTGCTTACCATTGCTTCTTCCGTTCGACACAACAAAAGACAACAAACGCAGCGCTTTCACGTTCCCTTCAGCCGTCGTCGGTCTCCGGCATCGGCGTGAACAATAGCTTGTCAATCCGCTTTCCGTCCATGTCCAGGACTTCGATCCGCCAGCCCGGGATTTCGAATGTCTCGCACTCGACCGGAATATGCGCGAGCCGTTCGAGCGCGAAACCCGCCGCCGTGTGAAATTCCCCCGAGGTTTCGGGCAGCTTCAGCTTTTCGGTGAGTTCGGAGACCGGCACGCGTCCGTCCACCAGCCACGATCCATCCGGCCGGCGCACGATGTTTTCCGACGGCTGCTCGAATTCCTCGCCGAGATCGCCGGCAATTCCCTCGAGCACGTCGGTGAGCGTCACGATGCCGAGGAAGTCGCCGTATTCGTCGACCACGAAGGCGAGATGGACCGGCGATATCTTGAAGGTCTCGAGCAGCCGCAGCACCGGCATGGTCTCCGGCACGAAGACCGGCTCGATCAGGCTCTTCTCGACCTGGATGCCGCGGCCGGAGACGAGCTCGCTTACGAGGTCTTTCTTCTGCAGCACCCCCAGCGGGCGCCCGAGATCGCCGTCGCGCACCACCACGATGCGCGAGTAGGGGCAATCGGCGATCTCGCGCTCGAGGTCGGCGCGTTCATCCGAAAGGTCAATCCAGTAGACGTCGGGTCGGGGCACCATGACAGAGGCCACCGACGAATCGGCGAGTCCGAGCACGCCGTGGATCATCTTCTCTTCGACCGCATCGATGACCCCGGCCTCGGTGCCCTCCGCGATCGCGATCTTGACCTCCTCCTCGGTGACTGTGTCGCCCCTCTTCTCCGGGATGCGCAGAAGCTTGAGCAGAAGCGCCGTCGAATTTTCGAGGAACCAGACCAGCGGCCGGGCGATCAGGACCAGGAGCTGCAACGGGCCGGCGACGACGGCGGCGATGCGCTCCGGCTGCAACAGGGCGATCCGCTTCGGCACGAGCTCTCCGACCACGACCGACAGCGCCGTGATCGCGACCACGACGAGAATGAAGGCGATCTCTTCGCCACGCGGTGCGAACAGCGGATATTGGTTCAGCACCGCGCCCAGACGCGCGCCGAGGGTCGCCCCGCCATAGGCGCCGGACAGGATGCCGATCAGGGTAATTCCGACCTGGACGCCGGACAGAAAGCGGCCTGGATGCTCCGCGAGCGCCAATGCGCGCGTGGCCCCGCTGCTCCCGGATTCTGCCATCTGCTGCAGGCGGATGCGCCGTGAGGAGACGATCGCCAGCTCCGCCATTGCGAAGAACCCGTTCAGCAGGGTCAACCCGACGACAATGGCGAGTTCTAGCCAGACTGTCATAGCGCGCTGTATGTGGC
>JAEWHY010000132.1 GCA_023387555.1 Pseudomonadota bacterium | reverse complement strand
ATCCTTGGACTGATTGAGGCGCTTGCCGGTGGCTACATCTCGACGACATACCAGGAAGTCGTGGTTTTCGTCGTCATCGTGGGGACGCTGCTCGTACGTCCGCAAGGTTTGTTCGGCACGAATGCCGTCGAGCGGGTTTAGGCATCAGGCATGACCGGTGATAGCAGACGCCAACTGTTGACGCTCGTCGCGCTTGCCGCGCTGCTTGTCGCGATACCGTTCGTCGCGCCGAACAGCTATTACGTCGATCTCGCCGCCAAATCATGCATCGCCGCGGTTGTGTGCGTCGGCTTCAATCTGCTGGTCGGATACGCTGGGCAGATCAGTCTTGGCCATGCCGCCTTCTTCGGCATTGGCGCCTACGCTTCGGCGATTTTGGGCTCGAAATACGAGGTCACTCCGATCCTGGCGATGTTTGCCGGTGTGCTCCTCACGATCGTCGTCGCCTACGCGACCGCGCGCGCGGTTCTTCACCTGAAGGGCCACTATCTGGCCATGGCGACGCTCGCGGTTGGTGTCGCGGTGTCGATCTTTCTGACGCGCGAAATCCCGCTGACCGGGGGGCCGGACGGAATGTCAGTGCGGCGCTTCACGGTTTTTGGCTATCCGCTGACTGGTATCTGGGCGACCTATGGGCTGTCCGCGATCACATTGTTCGTCGCGGTCAGGACAGCGATGGTGCTGACGAATTCCCGCGTCGGCAGAGCGCTACGCGCCATCCGCGATTCGGAAACCGCCGCGCAGAGTGCCGGCATCGATGTGGCACGGTATAAAATCATCGTCTTCGTGATATCGGCAGTCTACGCAAGTGTTGCCGGCTCCGTATTTGCGCATGTCGATCGCTTCATCACGCCCGGGGCCGCGGGATTCATGCATTCGGTTGAGTATCTGGCGATGATTGTCATTGGCGGGCTTGGCTCTATTGCGGGAGCAATTGTGGGTGCCACCCTTATGACGATATTGCCGCAGGCGCTTGCGACGTTCGATCACTTCCGGCATCTGCTGACAGGCGCTGCATTGATCCTGATCATGATCACGATGCCAGCCGGCATCGTTCCGACCCTCGTACGAGCAGGCCGAAATCTACTGCGCCGCGGGCCGAAGCCCGAGACGACAGAATTACGGTCCACCTCGGTCTCGACCGGTCCGTGAGGGAGCTGCCGTGGCGTTGCTTGAAGTCCGTGAGATCGGCATCTCCTTCGGGGGCGTGGTCGCCCTGAGCGACGTCTCCTTCGAGGCGGAGCGCGGCAGGATCTTCGCCGTGATCGGTCCTAACGGAGCGGGCAAGACCACGCTCTTCAACATCATTTCGGGAAGCTATCGCGCTGACAGGGGACGCGTTGCGCTTGATGGCTATGACATTACGCATCTGCTGCCGCATCTGCGTGCGCAGCGCGGTTTGCAGCGTACCTTCCAGAACCTGCAAATTTTCGAGGAAATGACCGCGCTCGAGAATGTGGTGGTGGGGAATCACCTGCGGCAGCGCACCGGCTTTGCGGCGGCTCTGCTGGGATTGCCCTCGATTGGCCGCGAGACGAAGGCGGCCGAGCACCGTGCGCGGGATTTGCTCGCGATGATGGATCTTGCCGAGGTCTGCGACGCGCGCGCGGGAGATCTCGCTTACGGTCAGCAAAAGCGGCTGGAAATCGCCCGAGCGCTGGCCGCCGATCCGCTGCTCCTGCTCCTCGACGAGCCGGCAGCAGGACTCAATCCGGCGGAAACCGCGGCGCTCGGTGAGATTATCGTGCGAATCCGAAACAGCGGCGTCGGAGTTCTTCTGGTCGAACATGACATGCGCCTGGTCATGGGCATTTCGGACGAGATGCTGGTGCTGAATTTCGGCCGGCCGATCGCGCGGGGTACGCCGGACGTGGTGGCCAAAGACGAAGCCGTGATCGAGGCTTATCTCGGGACCGAGGTGGATTGATGCTCAGTGTGCGCGGGCTGACCGGCGGCTATGGGCGCATCGTGGCACTGCGCTCGATCGATCTGGACGTCGCGGAAGGCGAACTCGTTGCCGTGATAGGACGCAACGGTGCCGGCAAGACGACGCTGTTGCGCACCATATCCGGTCTGCAGCGAGCCTTCTCCGGTTCAGTAAGACTCAACGGGCGCGACATCACGCGAGCTTCCGCCACCGATATCGTCCGCGCGGGCGTTGCGCATATTCCCGAGGGCCGGCAGATCTTTGGTACACTATCGGTTGAGGACAATCTCAGGCTTGGGGCCTATTACCGAACCGACTCCGACGTCAACACCGATCTCGATCGGCAATACCAGCAATTCCCGATGTTGCGAGAGCGGCGCAATTCGCTTGCCAGCGTCTTGTCCGGCGGTCAGCAGCAGATGCTGGCGTTGGGTCGCGGGTTGATGGCGGCGCCGAAGATGCTGATGCTGGACGAGCCATCGATGGGACTCGCGCCGCAATTCGTCATGCAGATATTCCGCACAATTCTGGAATTAAAGAGGGCAGGTACAACGATCCTTTTGATCGAACAAAACGCCCGGGCGGCGCTCAAGATCGCCGACCGTGCCTATGTCATCGAAACAGGTCGCGTGGTGCTTGAGGGAGCTGCGTCTCAAATTGCTGAGAATGCTGACGTGCAATCTCTGTATTTAGGGCGTTGAAGCCTCGCCGCCTCGCGCCACTGCCTGTTTGCGACAGCCGATCTCGGCCGCGACCGAGGACGCTGCTACCCGACGCGATGAATGCTTTTTTTGATGGTCGAGCACCAGTCGCACAGCGCGGGTACGCACTTCTGGAGAAAACCGTTTGTCATCTTGCTTATGAAGGCCCCATTTTCTCCGAGTTTAGAGCCTCCGGCAAACCCGTGGGCGGTTCACCCCCCGTTTTGAGGGGTGGCGGATAGTCCTCCAGCAATGAAGAAGAGGTGCCGAGCGAGCCGGTGCGCTCTGACATGAGTATGGGGGGAGGGCCGGAGGAACGCGAAACGTTGTCGTGTTCAGGCCTTGTGTTGTCCAGCTGCGACCAGGAAGCCGGGAAAGCCGAAGCGAGGCCGATGACCGCCACGTCGTTCGAACACAGGTCCAGGCGGGGCTGGCTGGGTCGCCCGGTCACGTGGCGTTTGCAAGCCACGACGGTGTCCATGACAACGGAAGATGGTGCCGGGCAGACGTTCGACCTGCGTGATATTCGTGAGGTGCGAATCTATGTGACGCCTTCCCGTTACTCGGAGCATTATGTCTGCGAGCTACGATTGGCGGATAACACTTTGTTGCGGATCGAGGATGGGTACGCCCGATTTGTGGTCTGGACAGTGTCGTCCAGAGAGACCTACCGAAGCTTCGTCACGGCGCTTTGCGCCGCACTCGCTTCAGTTGAACCGCATTGCCGTTTTCGCGCGGGTCCCCGGATGTCTCGTTACCTGCTGACCGTTCTGGCGATGGCTGTGGCCATATATCTCCTGGCGCAGTTCATGATTTCTCAGGTGGGCATGTCTGAAACGGACGGGCAGTGGTTATTCGCGTTCGGATGCGGGTTGATCCTGTTGAAGTCGCCCTATTGGCGCAGCGCCAACCGCCAAACGGAATTCGACCCGGCCAACATTCCCGAGGGCCTGCTTCCGCGCGAAGGCGCCGGCGCGATCGTGAGCGAAATGTCATGATCAGCACCCCGGACTGGAGGCGGATCATCACGACCAGCCTCCTTGCCACAGCCGGCGCGCTGGCGGTGATGCTGGGCTTCTCTGCGCTCCTGATGGCAATCTCGATCGCTGGCCTTGTCGTCATTGTTATGCTCGCGATGGATCCTCTCCGGTTGGCCCGCATCATTCTGCAGGGCCTTGTTCTGGTGGGGCCGGTGAGCCTTGTGCTGCTGCCCGTGCTGACGCTGCTGTGCCATCGATGGACGGGCATGCTGCGGTGGATATTGTTGCTCGCGGGGCCGCTGGCCGGAAGCGGGTGGGGCGCCGCCCTCGGAGTGTGGTGGCTTGAGGACAATTCCCGGGCGGCGCTTCTGGCGATCCTCGGGATGATCGGCGGATTGATCGCGGCCGTCGTATTCGTCTGGCGCATCCTGCGTCCTGCGGAAATGCTGACGATCACGGATGGCTGACCGGTTCGCTCCCGGTTGATTTCACGGCGTGGTCGATTTGCGGGTGATGCTGGCGGCGACCCGGTCTTCGACGTTGAGAAACAGCCCGAGATCGATGGCGGTTTTTATGGCAACCAACAGGATGAGCGGCAGGACGGCGCCTGTGAGAACGGCAATGACGCCGCCAAAAATGAGCGCGATCTGCATGATGATGATGCGGACATAAAAACCGAAAAGCGGTCCGCTGACGGGAAAAGCCCCTTCATCCTGCGCTGCGACAATCACGGATTGCGGTCGCCAGCCAGGTATCCATTTCGGCTCCAGAACGGTCAGCGTTACCACCAGTCCCTGCACCAGGAACAGGATCAGCAGTGGCAGCCAGAGAGTCTGCCCCAACACGATCAACCTGAAGAAGTCGCCCAGGCCATGAACGCGGCTCGCCCAGCCGCCGGCAAACAACTCCCACAGGAACACGAAATGCACGCCCATGAAGATGCCGGAATGAAGCATCAGGAACGGGATGATGCCCAGGCGTGATTTGCCGGTGGCGAGCGGTCCCAGCGCCTTTGCCGGCGAAATCGCCACCAGCACGATGGCCCAGAACCCGAGGACGACTGTCTCCATCCAGTAGAGGATCAGGAGCAGGAAGGCATCCCAATGCCAAAGCAGAATGCCCACGAGGGGGATGGCATTGACCGCGATCAGCACCAGCGATGACGGCCGGCGCAATCGGGCAAGGGCCGTTCGCATGTCAGCCGCGATTGCCTTTGGCCCGCGCGCCTGCAGTTCGGAAGGGGTGTCGTGCACGCGCAGATCCAGTCCTTGCCGTGGCGTCGTCAGACCAGGCCGCGTCGGACGGCCTCGACGGCCGCTTCTGCGCGGGAGGATATGTTGAGCTTCCGATAGATGTTCTTCACGTAGCCCGCGACGGTGTGCGGTGTCAGACCGAGGACGCGGGCCGCTTCGCTGACCCTCAGCCCGCGTCCGAGCAGCCTCAGCACGTCCATCTCCCGCGGCGTCAGCGCTTCTTCCGCCGGATCGGACGGTATCGCCACGGCCGGGCGTGCATTCGAGAAATGCTGCAATATTCGCCGCGCGATGGATGGCGACAGGGGCGGCTCGCCTTTGTCGATGCGATGCAGATACTGGATCAGCGTATCCGGATGCTGGTCTTTCAGAAGATAGCCCTGGGCGCCGGCGGCGATCGCGTCGAATAGATGCTGATCGTCGTCGTAGATGGTCGTTACGATCGGCGTGACGGACCGATGATATTTGGCGAGTTCGCGAACGATGTCGACGCCCGAGCCGTCTGGCAGGCCGATATCCACCAAGGCAATATGCCGTGCGGCGGTCTCCCGGGAGAGTTCGTGCGCATGGGCCGCGATCCAGTCCCGCGCCGCACGCAATGTCGGGGCCTCGACGACATCAATCCCGTGGAAGGCCGAGGTCAACATACGGGCGAGCCAGGCGCGCGTGTCGGCTTGATCTTCCACGATCAGGCCAATTCGGCCTTCACTATGCGGTGCTGGAGACAGCATCAATTCAACTCGGCAGGCCCGCTGGGGTGACGGATGGCATCACCGGTTACGGTACGGTCAAGATGACGCATTCAATACCCCTCAAACATGGGGGCGAGCCGTGTCGCGAAACTCGACCGCGACATTCATCGCCGGTGTCCTGGCCGCATCAGCACGCAAAGGCATCCTGATCTCGACCGACGTCCCCTTGGCCAGCGGCTTGATCGACACCGTGCCATTGAGTTCGCGCATGCGCCGCAGCAATCCTCTGATGCCGTTGCCTTGAGGGCTGCCCGACACATACGCTGGATCGATGCCGATACCGTCGTCGACGATGACCGTGCTCAGCCAACCGTTTGCTTCGCTGACGCGGATATCGACGTTGCGCGCCTTGGCATGACGGATGATGTTGCTGACGATTTCGCGATGTGCGGAGCTCAAGGAGCGGAAAACCGGATAGTCCAGCGGGAGAGGCGCGTCATCGATGTCGCCGATCGGCCAGTTCAGTTCGAGGCCGGCCGCGGCGAGGCGCTCGCCGGTCTCGTGACGCAACGCGGCGACCATCTGGCCCAGCGGGGGCCGATCGGTCGACAGGCCGCTGACGATGGTGCGGATATCGGCAATCGCGTCACGCAGCACGCGTTGGGTGTCGCCGAGGTCGGTCTTGTACAGACCGGACAGCAGGCGAGCGCCGACATCGTCGTGCAGGTCGCGTGCAATCCGCTGGCGCTCTGCATGGCTGCCGCGCTCGTAGGCATTTCGGCTGTCCTCGGTATAACGCATCATCCGCACCAGCTCGGCCGCCATTTTTTCATGCGCCGGTCCGAACAGGCGGCGGCCGCGCCAGGGGTAACGGATGGCAAGAGCAGGCGTATCGGCGGCGGCCGGAAGCAGCATCTCCAGTCCTTCGCCGCGAATCTGAACAGCATCGACGCTCAGTCCTGACGGGTCGATCGCCAGCGGATCGAAGAGTTGCTTCAGCAATTCGCGCCACCGATCCGACCGTTCCGGCGCCGAGACGGCGAACGATGTGTCGATAATGGCGCGGAATATCTCGTGCTCCTCCAGACGTTTTCGCGCAACGAAGCGGTTCCAGAGCGTTCCGCGCAACGGCAGATAGATGAAGC
>JAEWHY010000127.1 GCA_023387555.1 Pseudomonadota bacterium | reverse complement strand
CGATAGCGTCTCTCAGCCGCTATGGATGTCGGCCACTGACGGTTATCATCATGGCGCCGTCGTCAAATGCTCCGTTTTGATCAACTCGCCGTGACCTCGGCCAGAACGCGCCCGCGTCTCCGAACAGCCGTGCCGGCTACGCGTTCCAAGACCAGATCAGGCTGACGACGCCGCATCTTGCAGCCGTAAGCCGTTGCTGCGGTCGATGCCGGGCTCCTGCCTCAACTCGAGAAGCAAAAAAGGATAAAGCGCGATGCCGTCACCCCGAGAAACCCGCAAGATTTACGATACCGGCTCCCACTTGATGCCGGCGATCCATCAAGCTCGAGATTGGCCCTACGAGGTCCCGCATACCCTTTACGAGGCCTATATTTGGCCAACACACGATGTCGGGGGGCAGCCCTACGCGCCTGAGATATTCGAAGAAAAAGAGGACGAGGAGTGGGAGAACAACGTCTACATCACCTGCGAAGTCCTCGGTTTCAGAGGCATGTGGAACGCCGAAGAAAGGCGCCGCCGCTATGCCAACGACATAGGCATGACCCTCTATTACGGCTTTCCCTACAACGCGCGCTGGATCTGGGGCGCTGCGAAAATGCTTGTCGACAAAAACTATGTTTCGCTGCTCGAACTGCAGGGGAAGATTGCGGAGATCAGGGAAAGACTGGGCGTAAATTCCAACCGCGGTGGTCACGCTCCATCAAACATCAACCACGGCACTACGGCCAAGATTCACACCAAAACCGGCAAACCCACATCCGGCAAATATATAAACTATGGGCCGAAGCCTCCTTGGGAACCCACTGGTAAAATCCAGCTTGGCCGCTTCAAGGTCGGCGACCGCGTTCGGGTGAAGGACTTGCCGGCGATCTTCTACACCCGGACCCAGATGTATGTCCGGAACATGACCGGGACGATCGCTGCCCTGACATACCCGGACCTCGTTCCCGCCGACGAGGCCTGGGACCGGTACGACGCCCCCCAGGAGCAGTACTACATCGTCCGGTTCCAGCAGAAGGATCTTTGGGCCGAGTATCCGTTCGAAAACGACACCCTGCAGAGCGAATACCCGGACATGTGGCTCGAACGCGCCGAGTGACCGGAGCATTAGGCCCAGCCATAGGAGCAGAACATGGCAACGACACGTAGAGACGGCGGCCGGGACCATCCGCACGGCCATTCGGAAGACCATGGCCACGACCATCCGGCGGCGCCGATGGTCGATGAGATTTCCGACTTTGAAATTCTTGAACTAGCCGTCCGTGAGCTGGCGATCGAGAAAGGCCTTTTTACCGCCGAAGATCACCGAGCATTCTCCGAATGGAACGACGCGAGATCGCCGGCCGCGGGCTCGCGCATGGTGGCAAAGGCCTGGACTGACCCGGCATACAAAGCCCGGGTGTTTTCCGATCCGCTTGCTGCCAGCAAGGAGGTCGGCGTCGACTGGAGCGAGCCGTCCGGGTTCGGGACGACGAGCGACTACATGCACCTGACCGTGCTCGAAAATACGCCTAAGCTGCATCATGTGATCGTGTGCACGCTCTGCTCATGTTATCCGCGACCATTGCTCGGCCACTCGCCGTATTGGTACCGTGCGCCAAACTATCGTCGCAGGATCGTCCGCTGGCCGCGTGAGGTGCTGGCGGAGTTCGGATTGATCATCCCGCCCGAGGTCGAGCTGCGGGTGGAGGACTCCAACGCAAAAAGCCGCTTCATGGTCCTTCCCGTGAGGCCCGCGGGCACCGAGGGCTGGTCGGAGGACCAACTCGCTGAAATCGTCACCCGCGACACCATGATCGGCATTGCGCAGCCAAAGCCCGGCAGGACAACGGACGGTCCTCGGCCGATCCACAAGGCCAGCCGGCCGGTTCACAGCGGGGGCAGGCCAAGGGAGGCCGCACAATGAGCCAGGAGAGTGACGTCATTCAGGAGCAGACCGAAGGGCAGTACGTCGACCTTCGTCGCATCGGATTGCTTGAGTCCATCCGCAACGAGGATCAAACCTGGGCGAATCTTGCGCTACGTTGGTGCGTCACCAATCCAGAACCGCCTTGGAAGGTATGCCTCGACGCAACCTGCGACTGTCTATCAGCGGGCGGGGCTCTTGATAACCTGGAGCGGCGGCACGCGGAGGATGAGCTTGAGACGGTGTACAGCGCGATTCCGAATCCGGAACGCCAGCTTCTGACACTCGCTCATATCATGCTCAGCCGCGGGCTCCTGACAGAGGAAGAACTCGCCCGTCGAATCCGTATCGTCCGAGCGCGGCTTGAAGCTGTTTAGGAACAATAGAGGTACACATATCATGGCGATCCATCGCTCTCACGCTATACGCGTCGCATGCGCAGTGCCTCTCCTTGTGGCGGGCACTAACGCTGCATTTGCCCACCACGTGATGGGCGGTCAGCTTCCGCAGACTTTCGGACAGGGCCTGCTCTCCGGCCTCGGACATCCTGTAATCGGTATTGACCACTTAGCCTTCGTCGTCGCCCTCGGAATTACAGCCGCACTTGCGGGCCGCCTCTGGGCGCTAACTCTCGCGTTCGTAGCCGGGACCTTTGCCGGATGTCTCGTCCATCTCGCCGGCGTCACGCTGCCCGTAGCCGAATTGGTCATCGCCGCTACGGTGCTCCTGCTTGGCGCCATCATCGCCACAAATCGCCAGCTTCCCGTGCTCATGCTCGCCGTTCTCTTCGCCGGAGCGGGGCTCTTTCATGGATGGGCATACGGCGAGTCGATCTTCGGCGCGGAGCAGACGCCGCTCATCGCCTATCTCGTCGGCTTCACGCTGGTGCAGCTGGTCGTGGCAGTGCTCGCCGGTCTCGTAACGCGCTGGGTGATCGCCAAGGCTGCGGCTCGTCCAACGGAGGTGCGCCTGGCGGGCGCCGTCGTGGCTGGCATCGGGCTGGTGCTGTTTGTCGGACATGTTGAAGGCGTGCTCTTTGCGGGCGTCCGGTGACCACAGTGGCGGCAGAGCGAACTTGAGTTTTTCGACTACGACCTTGCGGTCGGTGAAGGCATAACCGAGGCATTGTTGCGACCCAGAGGCTCTTGCGCCTGCGGCCGCAACCTTTGTCTCGGAGCCCTTCTGAGGTGAGCTCCCGCGCGAATTGGGTAAGGGCGACCTTTCGGCTTTCACGTCCTGCAAGCGACGCTGAAGGACAAAGGGGATTCGTTTTACGAGCCTCAACAAGCGCGGAACGATCAGCCTTCCGCTCAAGAGTGCTGATACCAGCAGAGAAAGGGACGAATCTACACCCGGACCTCAATCAACCGAGAGGTTGTCGACCTCACGAGTTGAGAAACCATCGGTTTGTCCAACCCGTTGTCGAGCAGAGGCGCGCTCATGAAACCTCACCAAATTGAGGCGAACAGCTCCAGCAACGACCACGGCAATTTGATTGCGCTCTTTATTCTTGCGCTGATCGTAGGTGCGTTGGCCGGCCTGTTAGGCGGCCTGTTCCGCCTGTCGCTCGTTCACGCCGATGTTCTCCGTAATCAGATCATCGATTGGGCGCATGCCCGGGGCGTCATGGGTTTCCTGATGGTCGTTGCGCTGTTCGCTGGCTTGGTGGCGATCGCTGCATGGCTGGTGCGCAGCATCGCGCCGCGTGCATCCGGAAGCGGGATCCCGGATGTCGAAGCAGCGCTGGCGGAGCGCGTACATCCTCCGCGTGCCTTGCATCTGATCCCGGTCAAATTCGCAGGCGGCGTTCTCGCGATCGGCTCCGGCCTGGCGCTGGGCCGCGAAGGACCGAGCGTGCAGATGGGTGGCAGCGCCGGGCATCTCCTCGGCGAACTCACGGGACGAAGCTGGCCGGATACCCGCACGCTGATTGCGGCGGGGGCGGGCGCAGGTCTTGCCACCGCGTTCAATGCGCCGCTGGCCGGAGCGATCTTCGTGCTGGAGGAATTGTACAAACGATTTGAAGTCAGCATTGCCACCGCGGCACTCGGCGCTTCGGCAACGGCCATCGCCGTATCGCGGCTGATCCTCGGCGACGCGCCGGACTTTCAGGTCGCCCCGATTTCCTTCGTCGGCGATGAGGTCAAGCCGCTGTTCTTTGCACTTGGCCTTCTCTCCGGGTTTCTGGCCGTCGTCTACAATTCCATGCTGCTCGGTGCGCTCTCGATTGCGGACCGGCTGGCTCACGTCCCTGTCGAATTACGCGCCGGCGTTGTCGGCGCGGCGGTCGGCGTGCTCGCGTGGTTCTCTCCCGCCATCGTCGGCGGCGGCGATCCGATCACGCAAGGCGTATTGACCGGCGCCGGGACTCTGACGCTGTTGCCCGTGCTCTACGCAATCCGGCTGCTGCTGAGCACAGCATCCTATGCCGCCGGCACGCCCGGCGGGCTGTTCGCACCCATGCTCGTGCTCGGCGCACAAAGCGGGCTGTTCTTCGGGCTTGCGGCTGAGGCGCTGTTTCCGGATATCGGCATTCATCCCGTCAGCTTCGCGGTTGTCGGCATGGCGGCGTTGTTCACCGGGATCGTGCGAGCGCCCCTTACCGGCATCGTGCTGACGCTGGAAATGACCGCGAACGTGACGCTGCTGCTGCCCATGCTGGCGGCCTGTTTTACAGCCATGCTGGTGCCGACCCTGCTTGGTAGCGCGCCGATCTACGACTCGCTGCGCGAACGCACGCTCAGGCAACTGGCCGGTGAAGCACCACCACCCACGAGCGCGCCCTTGAGCAAGAGCGGAGGAGCCTGACGCCATGGATGACCTGCTTTTGCGCATTATCATTTTCGCAGTGGTTGGGCTGGTATCCGGCTTCGTTGCGGGCCTGTTCGGCATCGGCGGCGGCACCATCCGCATGCCCATCTTCATCTACCTGTTCCCCTGGCTCGGCATCGCGCATTCGGTGACGATGCATGTGGCAACCGCGACCTCACTGGCTCTCATCATACCGAGCGCAATCGCTTCGACGCGCAAGCACTACAAGCTTGGGGATCTCGACGTGGGGTTCTTCAAGACCTGGGGCATCGGCCTGTTCATCGGCGTGGTCATTGGATCGATCCTGTTGCCCTACGGTTCGACCGAAATTCTTCAGGCCCTGTTCTCGATTTATATCATTCTGGTTGGCCTCTACATCGCATTCAGCCGCGGGCGCTTTACGTTCGGTCAGCAGCCGCCAAAGGGGGCAAAGACGGTCGGCATTTCCTCGATCGTCGGCTTCATCGCTGCGATGACCGGCACCAGCGGCGG
>JAEWHY010000105.1 GCA_023387555.1 Pseudomonadota bacterium | reverse complement strand
AGAAGTGACAGCTGCCGAAAGATCGCCCTCCTACTCCATGCCAACATTCCGGAATATTGCTGGTCGGTCGCCCCTTCAGGTCGGCGACACGCGAGAACGCGATCGCGACGCCGCATCACCGACGCCCGCATGCGCGATCACCTTGCGGAAGACATTCGGAAACGCTTCGCCCTCGATCTCGTGCGCAGCGATCCAGCGCATGCCATGCGGCGTGCGGGTGTTGTTCGGGACGCGCGCGCGGAAGACCGCAAGCTCCAGCGGAAAATGCGTGAAGGTGTGGGTGACGAGCCCCGGCACGCGCTGCCATTTCGCTTTCAGCGGCGCGTGCTCCTGTGCGTCCTCGTCGAACGCATGCGTCCAGTCGGTGGTCGGCACTTCGGTCATCTTCGCGAGCAAACCCTTGTCCGGCCGCGTGCGCACCAAGAGGGCGCCGTCGCTGCGGGTGGCGACGAACGCCGCGCCGCGCCTCAGCCGGCCTTCGGTCTTCGGGGTCTTGCGCGGAAAGCTCTCCTGATCGCCGCGCCGGCGCGCGACGCAAGGCTCGGTCCAGGGGCAGAGCGCGCAGGCCGGTTTCTTCGGCGTGCAGATGGTGGCGCCGAGATCCATCATCGCCTGCGCGAAATCGCCGGGCCGCGTGTCGGGCGTTAGCGCCGCGGCGAGGGCGCGGATCTGTGGCTTCGATCCCGGCAGCGGCTCCTCGACGGCATGGAGCCGGGTGACGACCCGCTCGATATTGCCGTCCACGGGGCTGGCCTTGCGGTCGAAGGCGATGGCGGCGATGGCGGCGGCGGTATAGGCGCCGATGCCGGGGAGGGCGAGCAATTCCGCCTCGGTCTGCGGGAAGGCGCCGCCGTGCCGATCGAGGATTGCGCGAGCACAGGCGTGAAGATTGCGAGCACGGGCGTAGTAACCCAATCCGGCCCAGAGCTTCAGCACTTCTTCGAGCCTTTCCGCGGCGAGATCGGCGACCGTGGGCCAGCGCTGGAGGAAGCGCAGGTAATACGGGCCGACCGCCTTCACGGTGGTCTGCTGCAGCATGATTTCCGACAGCCAGACATGGTAAGGGTCTGATGTTTCGCCGCTTTCCGCCCGCCAGGGCAGCCGTCGCCGGTGCCGGTCGTACCAGGCCAGCAGCGCCGGGGCCGATGCCCGGCCGGTGGCGGCGGAATTGACGCTGTCGCTTGATATATCGCGCTTTTTCGGCGCCCTGCGGTTTGCTAGCGTCATCCGATCCCTGTGACAGAGGCGCCCGATTTGAACAAGCCGCGAGGATACGTCCGTCCACTGCCCGATCTGGCGGCGACGCTGCTGGCCGATTCTTTCCGCCGGCAGGGCTTCAATTCGTCGGAGTTGGTGGTGCGCTGGGCGACCATCGTCGGCGATGATGTGGCGGCCTATGCCGAGCCGCTGAAAATCCAGTGGCAGAAGGTTCCGGACGGGCAGACGCCGCCGCCCGGCACGCTGGTGCTGCGCGTCGCCGGCCCCGCCGCGCTCGAAATCCAGCACATGTCGCATGTGATTCTTGAGCGCGTGAACCGCTATTTCGGCTTTGCCGCGATCGCCAAGATCTCGATACGGCAGGCGCCGCTCCGACGCGCCGCCGCACCCGCGCCCATCCGTCGAGTCGATCCGCAAGCCGTTCAATCCATTGCGGAAACGCTTCCCGACAGCACCGACCCCGCGCTCAAGGATGCGCTCGCGCGGCTCGGCGCCGCCATCAAGCGAAATTGACGGCATCGGCCGCGCTTCCGGAACCCCCGCGCCATTGCCACATTGCTCGTGACAGGATAGCCAGACCGAAATCGCCGCCCGGAGGACTTGTCAGTGCCGATCACCCGCCGCCAGTTTGTCGCCGTTTCCGCCGCTTTGTCGGCGATGCTCGCACTGCCGCTCGGCAGAGATTTTGCGTTTGTCGGCGATGTTCTGGCGCAGACCCCCAGCCAGGCCGATCTTATGAAGGCCGGTCCGCTCGGCGACATGGTGCTCGGCAAGGACGACGCCCCGGTGACCATCATCGAATACGCCTCGATGACCTGCGGCCATTGCGCCACCTTCCACAACACCGTCTATCCGGAGATGAAGAAGAAATACATCGACACGGGTAAGGTGAAATACATCCTGCGCGAATTCCCGCTCGATCCGCTGGCCGCGGCGGGCTTCATGCTGGCGCGCTGCGCGGGCGGCGACAAGTATCACGCGATGATCGAAATGCTGTTCAACAAGCAGAAGGAATGGGTCACGCAGAACCCGATCCCGCCGCTGCTGGCGCTGGCGAAACAGGCCGGCTTTACGCAGGAGAGCTTCGAATCCTGCCTGAAGGATCAGAAGACGCTCGAGGCGATCGAAAGCGTGCGCACGCACGGCGCCGAGAAGCTCGGCGTGAATTCGACACCGACCTTCTTCATCAACGGCAAGCTGTTCCGCGGCACAATGACCATGGCCGAACTCGACAAGCAGCTCGAGCCGCTTCTGAAGAGCTGACATCCGCCCGGCGCATTCTGCGCCGGCTTTGTAAATCTTGATGCTTCGGATCATGGCCGGGACCGTTCCCGGCCATGATCGTTTTGTGGTCGGCAACAGCGCTCGTCCGCGGCTATCAACGTACGTGTCGCATTCCCCCAGAGCTCCACGGCGAAAGTGCCATTTCGAGGGATGCCGTACGCGCCCTAACCCTTAAGGGTAGTGCAAAGCGGCATTACCTCTGGTTGCGACGCAATCGTGCTAGAACATCGAGCCGATACCTCTGCCGGTTGTGGCTGGGCCAAGTCCGAGCGCCAGCGCAGGCCGATGCGTGAACAATCTGCTCTCTCGTTGAAGCCTTGAACTGAAGCGGAAATTTCCTTCCCGTCGATTGGCAAAGTGTGACGGTCGGAGCCGCATTTGACGAAGTACCGAGCGGACATCGATGGTCTTCGCGCGATTGCCGTCCTCGTCGTGGTTTTCTACCACGCCGGTTTCACGACATTCAGTGGCGGATATGTCGGCGTCGACGTCTTCTTTGTAATCTCCGGGTTTGTGATTACGCGCCGCCTGCTCGACGACGTCTACGCCAACCGCTTCTCGATCTCCGACTTTTACGTGAGACGCATGCGCCGGATCTTTCCGGCACTTTTCGTCGTCGTGGCCATAACCTGGC
>JAEWHY010000398.1 GCA_023387555.1 Pseudomonadota bacterium | reverse complement strand
TGCCCTACGAGATCGCCGACACCATCGCCTATGACCTCAAGGCCCGCGACCTTTCGGTCGAGGTCGCCAAGGCCAAGGGCACCGGCGCAGATGCACTCCTCGTCGTCAGCCGCCTGAACGACGCCATCCTGCTCACGCGCGAGCTCGTCAAGCAGCGCTGGGACGGCATGGGCGTGCTCAGCATGGGTCCGGGCTGGTACGAAGACCAGTACCTCAAGACGCTCGGCAAGCTCGCCGACGGTCCGATCAGCTTCGTGCCCTGGTACGATCCGAACAAGAAGCTGGCCAAGGCACTGCAGGCGGCTCTCGCCAAGCAGTTCCCCGAGACCAACATGAACACCAACCACGTCTACACCTTCGAGGCGCTGCTGATCGCAGCCGACGCCTACAAGCGCGCCGGCTCGGCCGACCCGAAGGGCCTCGCGGACGCAATCCGCGTGACCGACATCAAGGACAATGTCTCGACCGGCCCCGGCATCCAGTTCGACGCCAAGGGCCAGAACGACAAGCTGGTGAATTCCGCGATTCAGAACCGCGGCGGCAAGCTCGTCACGGTGGCGCCGAAGGGCGCGACCGACGCAAAGGTCGACTGGCCGGCGCCGTCCTACACCAAGCGCAGCTAACCGGCGTCACGACGACAAAATGCTCCGGCCGTGCGCGGCCGGAGCGCTTCCTCGCCTGACCAGGCCTCGCGGGACCTTCCGTGCCAACCGAAATCTATTTCAATGTCGCGATCAGCGGCCTCCTGACCGGCTTGATCTACGGATTGAGCGCGCTTGGACTGTCGGTGATCTTCGGCGTGATCAGGATCGTGAATTTCGCCCACGGCGAAATCATGGTGCTCGGCATGTTCCTGACGGTGGTCGCGTTCCGCCATCTCGGCATCGATCCGCTGATGGCGGTGCCGTTTATCGCGGTCATCCTGTTCTGCTTCGGCTATCTGTTGCAGGACTGGGTGGTGCGGCGCGTCGCGCATCTGCACGACTATTTCCAGTTTCTGCTGATGGCTGCGGTCGCGGTCATGCTGATCGCGATCTGCCTCATGGTGTTCGGACCGCAGGCGCAGGGCGTGTACGTGCCTTACGCGCTCGATTCGTTCGAGGTCGGGCCGCTGATCATCGACAAGGTGCGGCTCTATGCCGGCGTCGTCGCGCTGCTTGCATCGGGCGCGATGTTCGCATTCTTCAAGTATACCGACACCGGCAAGGCGATCCGCGCCTGCGGCGACAATTACACCGGCGCGCTCGTGGTCGGCCTCAATGTCCGCCACTATTACGCTCTGACCTTCGCCATCGGCTGCGCCTGCCTTGGCGCCGCCGGCGCGATCATGGTGATGATCGTCGACGTGCATCCCTATCTCGGCCCGCCCTATACGTTGCTCGGATTCATCATCGTGATCCTCGGCGGCATGGGCAGTCTTCCGGGCGCGCTGCTCGGCGGCATCCTGATCGGCGTGTCGGAGGCGCTGGCGGGCATCCTGCTGCAACCCTCGCTCAAGAGCGCCTTCAGCTTCGCGATCCTGATCCTCGTGCTGCTGTTCCGGCCGCAGGGCCTGCTCGGGAAAGTGCAGCGATGAACCGGCTCTTCGAAGGCGTTCCCGCCCACGGGCTCGTGCTGCTTGCGCTGTTTGGCGCGGCCCTGATCGCCGCTCCCTATCTCGTCAGCAACTATGTGCTGAGCGTCCTCATCATCGTGCTCTATTTCGCGTATGTGGGTCAGGCCTGGAACATCATGCTCGGCTTTGCCGGCGCGTTGTCGCTCGGACACGCCTTGTTCGTCGGCATCGGCGCCTATGCCAGCGCCGCGCTGTTCATCAAGTATGGCATTCCGCCGCTGATCGGGATGTTCGTGTCGATCGCGCTGTCGGTCGCGGTCGGATGCATGATCGGCTATCTCGGTTTCCGCTTCTCGATCCACGGCGTCTATTTTGCGCTGCTGACCATCGCCTTTGCGGAATTCACCGGCATCATGGTGGATCATACGCGCTGGCTCGGTGGCACCGAGGGGCTGTTCCTGCCGGTCGCGAACCGCGACAGGGTCGACCTCGTCAATCTGCGCGGCTCGCCGGTCATGTTCTACTACGTGATCCTGGCGATGACGGCGCTGGCGCTCGCGCTCTGCCGCATCCTTTTGAATTCCAAGCTCGGCTATTACTGGCAGGCGATCCGCGAGGATCAGCAGGCCGCGGAGGCGACCGGCGTCCATCTGTTCAAATACAAGATGATCGCGGTCGCGATTTCGTCGGGCCTGACCGGCATCGCCGGCGTCTGGTACGCGTTCTACTACAACAACCTGTTCCCGGAATCGACGTTCGGAACCAACCGTTCGATCGAGATGATCCTCGGCACGATCGTCGGCGGCGTCGGCACGCTGATGGGGCCGATCATCGGCGCCTTCGTGCTCACGCCGCTCGGCGAGACCCTGACCGCGCTCACGGAAGGGCTCAAGATCGACGGCATCAAGCAGTTCTTCTGGGGTCTGTGCGTCGCCGTCATCGTGCTGTTCCGGCCGTCCGGCGTGTGGCCGTGGATCGCCAGCCTGCTTCGTCTCGACCGCAAGTCGGATGGAGGCAAGTCATGACCGCCGCATCGCTGTCCGTGAGGGGCATCTCCAAGAGCTTCAGCGGCCTTCGGGCGGTGGACAACGTGTCGTTCGACGTCGCCGCCGGTTCGATCCAGGCGCTGATCGGTCCGAACGGCGCCGGCAAGACCACGATCTTCAACATGATCGCCGGCGTGTTTCCGCCCGACACCGGCGAGGTGCTGCTGGACGGGCAGTCGCTCGCCGGCAAGCGGCCGGACCAGATCTGCCGCGCCGGCGTCGGCCGCACCTTCCAGATCGTGCGTCCGTTCAACGAATTGACGGTTCAGGAGAATGTCGCGATCGGCGCGCTGGTCTGGACCGACGACGTCAGGGAAGCGCGCGACTATGCGATGGACGTGCTGAAGCTGCTCGGCCTCGACGACAAGCGCAACGCGCGCCCGACCGGCATCACGCTGCCGGATCGCAAGTGCCTCGAAGTCGCCCGCGCGCTGGCGACCAAGCCGAAGATCCTGTTGCTCGACGAAGTGATGGCCGGCCTGCGCCCAACCGAGACCGACCGCATGGTCGGCGTGTTCCCGCCCGATACCGGCGAGGTGCTGCTGGACGGGCAGTCGCTCTCCGGCAAGCGGCCGGACCAGATCTGCCGCGCCGGCGTCGGCCGCACGTTTCAGATCGTGCGTCCCTTCAACGAATTGACGGTTCAGGAGAATGTCGCGATCGGCGCGCTGGTCTGGACCGACGACGTCAGGGAAG
>JAEWHY010000075.1 GCA_023387555.1 Pseudomonadota bacterium | reverse complement strand
GCTTCCGTCACCGGCTCGCGATCGTCATGCGGGCGACCGGTCTCGATGAAGCGGCGGCCAAGGAACATCATCGTCGCGAGCTGGACATTACCCGCTTTGGCACGCCGGAAGACGTGGCGGCGCTTGTTGCATTTGCGGTCTCGCCGCGTGGGCGCTGGATTCATGGCACTGCCCTCGACATAGACGGGGGGCAGGTCGATCCCCTGCGCATGTCCAGGTACGACAACCTGTCAAATGGAAGCTGATGCGCGCAAGGCGTGATGCGCAACGGTAAGGGAGGTAGTGAGATGCGTTTTGTTGTGGCTTTGCTTTCGTCGCTGGCGCTCATGCCGAGCGCTTATGCGGCCGATTATCCCACAAAGCCCGTGAAGGTCATCGTCGGTTGGGCGCCGGGCGGGATCGGGGATATTGCGGCGCGCATTGTCGCGCAAAAGCTCACGGAAAAATGGGGGCAGCAGGTTCTGGTGGAGAACCGCCCGGGAGCCAGCGGCATGATCGCGAACGGCGTCGCCGCCCGTGCTCCGGCCGACGGTTATACCCTGATGATGGCGACGAGCCCCGAGGTTACGACCACTCCGTTCATCCAGAAGAATGCTCCGCGATATTTCGTCGAGAACTTCGATCCGGTCGCGCTCGTTTCGGTCAATCCGATGGTCTTTGTGACCGGTGCCAAGGGTGACTACAAGACCACGAGCGATCTGGTCGCCGCCGCAAAGAAGCAGCCCGGCGAAATCGCCTATTCATCGGCAGGTGTCGGCTCGGCCCCGCACCTGGCAGCTGAAGTCCTCGCCGAGAGGACCGGTATCAAGCTGAAGCACATCCCGTACAAGGGCGGAGCGCCTGCTGCGGTGGCTGTCGCGGGCGGCGAAGTCCCCGTCGGCTTTATGGCCATGGGTGCGGCCATTCCTTATGTGAAATCGGGTCGCGTGAACGTCCTTGGACTGAGCACGGCAAAGCGTGTCGGCTCCGTCCCGGATTGGCCGACCCTGTCGGAATCGGGCGTCAAGGACTTCGACTACACCGTGTGGACCGGTCTGTTCGTTCAGAAGGGCACGCCGGCCGATATCGTCCGCAAGATCGATACCGATCTGCGTGCCGTTCTGGCCATGCCGGAGGTCGCCAAGCAGTTCGAGGCTGTCGGCGCCGTTGCAGGGCAGGAGACGCGGGACGCCTTCGTTCAGCGCATCAAGCGCGACACGGCAGAAAACGAAGAGGTGGTTCGCAAAGCCGACATTCGGGCCGAGTGAAGGACCCCGTGGTCCGGGCGGCACGTTGGTGCGCGCCGCCCGGATACGTGTGAGGGGGAGGCGTGATGCCGATAAGGACGCGGGAATTCTGGGCGGGAACGATGTTCGCCGCTTTCGGTGCGGCATTCATTTATTTCGGGCGAAACTATAGTTTCGGATCGCCGCAGCGCATGGGCCCGTCGTTCATGCCCATGCTCCTTGGCGCAAGCTTGCTCTTGCTTGGTGGTATTCTCGCGGCTTCCGGCTTCAGAGCATCCGCCACCCGGCTCGCGGCTTTTTCGATAAAGCCGTTGCTCGTCATCATCATCGGCATCATCGGCTACGCCGCAACCTTGCGGCCCCTCGGACTGGTTTTGTCGACGGCGCTCCTTGTGTCGTTCGTCGCCTATGTCGCTGGCGGCAGAGACGTGAAGCGCGCACTCATTCTTGGTCCGGCCGTCTCGGCGATCGCGGCTCTGGTTTTCGTGGTGGGTTTGGGCGTTCCCATCAATCTGTGGCCGGACTTCTGAACCATGGAGATCTTTTCGTCTCTCGCGCTCGGCTTCAGCACCGCGGCCCTTCCGATCAATCTTGCATATTGCTTTGCCGGTGTTCTGCTTGGGACTTTGGTCGGTGTCTTGCCGGGACTTGGACCCGTCGCAACCGTGGCAATGCTCATGCCGCTCAGCATGACGCTGGATCCGACCTCTGCGGTCATCATGCTGGCGGGCATCTATTACGGCGCCCAATACGGAGGATCGACGACCGCCATTCTCGTGAATGTGCCGGGCGAGGCCTCTTCGGTCGTGACCGCCGTCGATGGATACAAGATGGCGCAACAGGGCCGGGCAGGGCCAGCGCTCGGTATCTCGGCGATCGGCTCTTTCGTGGCGGGAACGTTCTCGACCATCGTCATTGTCGTCTTCGCGCCGCCGCTCGCCGAAATGGCCTTGAGCTTCCGGGCTCCGGAATATTTTTCCTTGATGGTCCTCGGCATCGTGATGGCGCTGGTGCTGGCCAATGGTCCGCTCCTCAATTCCGCCTGCATGGTCGTGCTGGGGCTGGCGCTGGGGCTTGTCGGAACGGACGGCACCTCCGGCGTCGAGCGCTACACCTTTGGTTTTCCGGAACTCGCAGACGGGATCAGCTTCGTCGCCTTGGCAATGGGCCTGTTCGGAATTGCCGATATCGCGGCCAACCTCGAGCAGGATCAGACACGCAGCCTGCGATCGCGATCAGTCGGGCGCGTCCTTCCGTCATGGGAAGAGGTGAAGTATTGCCTGCCGTCGATCACGCGCGGCACAATCCTTGGCTCCATCCTTGGCGTTCTGCCCGGAGGCGGCGCGCTTCTGGCGTCGTTCACAGCCTACACACTGGAAAAGAAGGTGGCGCATCCGCCGCGTCGTTTCGGTGAGGGAGACATCAGAGGCGTTGCCGCGCCGGAGGCTGCAAATAACGCCGGTGCCCAGACATCCTTCATCCCGCTGCTGACACTGGGCATTCCCGGTGCGCCGACGCTAGCTCTTATCCTCGGCGCCCTGATGGTCCTGGGGATCGCACCCGGGCCGCAGGTCATGAACGAGCGTCCCGAGCTGTTCTGGGGGCTGATCGCGAGCATGTGGATTGGCAACGTGATGCTGCTGATCCTGAACCTGCCGCTGATCCGGATATGGATCCGGATGCTGACCATTCGGTACGAGATCCTGTTTCCGGCTATTCTGGTATTTTGCTGCATCGGCGGATTTGCGGTCAGTAACAGCGTGTTCGAGATCTATTCGATCGCGGCCTTCGCCCTGCTTGGGTACATCTTCAAGAAACTCGACTGCGAACCCGCGCCGCTTATTCTTGGATTCATCCTCGGACCGATGCTCGAAGAGCATCTCCGCCGATCCTTGCTTCTGTCGAACGGGAATCCGCTCACATTCATCACGCATCCCTTAAGCCTGGTCTTCCTGCTCGGAGCGCTGCTGCTCATGCTGATGGTGCTGATTCCGAAGTTCGGCGAGTTGCGTGAAGTTGCACTGAAAGAGGACTGAGCGATGTTTTCAAAAGCCTATTGTCGAAGGGGAGTTTCTGCCGCGTTTGCTCTGTCGCTCGCGACGGTGCTGCTGGGAGGCGCGCCTGCCGTTGCCGACAACAGCTATCCGGCTCACCCGGTCCGGATCATCGTGCCGTCGGCCGCGGGCGGCGGGACCGATATCACCGCGCGCATGATCGCTCAGGAATTGACGAAATCGACGGGGCAGTCGTTCTTTGTCGAGAACCGGCCGGGCGCCGGCCAGATGATCGGTATCACATCGGTCGCGCAGTCGAATCCCGATGGTCTTACGTTGCTGATGGCCGCCAGTACGCTGGCCATCAATCCGGTGATGTACAAGAAGCTCAGTTATGATGTCTTCACGGACTTCATCCCGGTCACGCAGGTCGTTTCACTTCCCAACCTTCTTGTTGTGAATGCGCGGGTTCCGGCGAAAACTCTCGCAGAGTTCATCGACCTCGCGAAGAAAAACCCGGGGAAGCTGACCTATGCGTCTGCCGGCATCGGAACATCGCCGCATATGAGCATGGAACTGCTCAAGAGCCTGGCCGGGATCGATATCATGCATGTCCCGTACAAGGGGACGACGCCCGGGGTGAACGACCTTCTGGCAGGCACTGTCGATGCCATGATGGTGAATGTGATGACGGCGGCGCCGCATATCGAAGCGGGGACCTTGCGCGTTCTCGGCGTCACCGGCCGGGAACGGCTCCCGAGCTTCCCTGCTGTCGCACCGATCGCCGAACAGGGCCTGCCGGACTATGAAGCCTTGAACTGGTATGGATTGCTTGTCCCGGCCAAGACGCCTGCGGCCATCGTTCAGAAGCTTCATCGTGCCGTGTCGGACGTGCTGCGCCGCGAAGAGGTCAAGAAGCATCTTCTCATCGACGGAGCCTTGCCCGTTGGCAATACGCCGGACCAGTTCGCGGCGCGCATCAAGGCCGATATCGACAAATGGGCGGCGATTGCCAAGATCGCGGGTATCAAGCCGAACTGACCAGTCGAGCAGCTTCTGGTTTTGGCATCAGTGGAGTCTGAAATGGGTTTGGAAGTACGTCGTGTTGTCACCGGCCATGACAAGGATGGCCGGGCGATCGTCGAGATCGACGAGATCGCGACGAAGATTTCAAGAAAGCGCGCGGGTTACGAAAGTACGGTGATCTGGGCGACCGAACAATTCCCTGCTGACAACAACGATCCGACGGACGGTGCCAGCCGCGACGTGCCGACGTCCGTTCCGAACGGAACGGTGTTCCGCGTCGTCCGTTACGAACCGGGTGTCGCGCCGCGGGTCCATCGGACGGACTCGCTCGACTATGCAATCATCCTGTCGGGCGAGATCGATATGGAGCTGGAAGAGGGCAACGAGGTGCACCTGAAGGCAGGTGACGTTGTCGTCCAGCGGGGAACCGTCCACAACTGGATCCATCGCGGCTCGGAGCCTTGTGTGATCGCATTCGTGTTGACGAGTGCGAAGCCGCTCATTGTCGCGGGGGAAGAGCGCCCAGCGTTCGGCTGAGCGGGGGCTTGCTTTCGGCGCGATGGTGGCAATGCACACCTTCGCGCCGACTTTGCAAATCCAGCAAACCGAGTCTGCGGGGCAGATCAGTATGGGCGGTCGATAAAGTCCAGCATGGTCTGGCCAAGCAATTCCTCGCTGGTGCCGATATGGCCCATCGTGGATGTATGATTGTGTCCGCGAAGCCAGACCACGCGGGGTGAGCGGCCCTTGGCCTGCGCTAGCCGTGCTGCGAGCTCGGCGCAATGCACGTCGATCAGCGGGTTCTCGTATTCGCCCCAGGCGACCAGCGTGGGAACGCTGTCGCCGGTCACATGCGTCACCGGCGACACGTCGTTCAGTCGCTCGGGATCATCAGTCCCGTAATAATTGACCACTCTCGCCGCGTTGGGGTTTTCGGGCCGGTTTTCGGCTCTGACGCGTCCGCTGAGAACGATCAGGCCCGCCAGCCCGTGACCGCCGGCCGGCTGAAAGCGCTTGTCGTAAGCGTAGCTGCCGGCATGCGCGGCGCCGGCCGAATGGCCCATCAGGAAGATGCGATCGCGATCGATGCCAAGCGCCTCGGCATTGTCCTGCGTCCAGCGAACGGCTGCGGCCACATCCTCCGTGCCGCCCGGAAATCCGACATCGTTCCCCAGGCGATAGCCGACATTGATGCCGACAACGCCGTTACGGGCAAAATAGGTCGGCACGTTGGAGTAGATCATGTCCGTGCGATTGCGGTGCCCGTCCATGAAGGCGCCGCCATGCACAAACACGACCGCGGGCCTCGCGGCCGAGGAGCCCGCGGGCCGATGCACGTCGATTTGCTGCCGCGGGTGAGGGCCGTAGGCGATATCGCGGGTGACGGCGACATCGTCGCGTGGATCCTGCCGCAGCACGTCGCTGAAGCGGTCGATCATCGTCTGGATGTTCTGCGTGCGGCCGACCGACCAGTTCGGGCCGATTGTCCCCATCAGCGCCCGCAATTCGTCGGGGATGTCAGGCAACCGCCGCTTCATCGCGCAACTCCTGCTTCGTCGAGGCCCCTGTCGTGCCGCGACCATGATCTTAAGGACGAATGCCCACGAACTTGATCTGGGACAGCTCCTCGATCGCATAGCGAACGCCCTCACGTCCGACACCGCTCTGCTTGACGCCGCCGAACGGATACAGATCGAGCCGGAAGCGGCTGGCCTCGTTGATCCAGAGCGCGCCGACGTCGAACTGATCGACAAAGCGGAATGCGGCGCCGAGGTCACGCGTGAAGACCGATCCTTGCAGCCCGAACGGAGAATCGTTCGCAAGCCGCAGCGCATCATCGACGGTCTCGAATGCGTTGACGATCGCAATCGGGCCGAACACCTCTTCCTGCCACAGGCGCGAGGCCAGCGGAGCGTCGCGGACAATGCCGGGGGTGACCAGCGCGTTGTCCTGCCGGGGCTCCAGGGCATAGGTCCCGCCCTGCGCGCAGGTGTCGGCGCACATCGCCATCACGCGGTCGGCGGACGCCTTGCTGACCATCGGGCCGATGTCGGTCGCCGGATCGTCGGGGTTTCCGCATTTCATCCCCCGCGTTGCGGCAACGAACCGCTCCAGGAACTGGTCGTAGACCGAAGCCTGGACAAGGACGCGCTGGGCCGAGATGCATTGCTGACCGCTCGCCTCGAACGCCGCAGCGGCGATCCGCTTGGCAGTGTCATCGAGGTCGGCATCGGCC
>JAEWHY010000065.1 GCA_023387555.1 Pseudomonadota bacterium | reverse complement strand
AAAACTACGCCGCCCGCAGCCGCTCGAAGAACTGATCGATCTGGCTGCGCATGCTCTGCGCCAGCTGTTCGAGCCTGTCGGACACATCGTGCGCCGCCACCGAATGCACGCGGCTGATCTCGGTGGCTTCCGTCACCTTGGTGATCTGCTCGGTGGTTTCGCCCGACCGCCGCGATGCGGTCTCGACGCTGCGCGCGATCTCCTGCGTTGCCGCACCCTGCTCGGTCACCGCTGCCGCGATTGCACTCGAGATATCGCCGATCTCGCCGATCGTGGTCTTGATCGCGCCGATCGCCGCGATCGAGCGGTCGGTGGCCTGCTGCATGCCGGCGATCTGCGTGCCGATCTCCTCGGTCGCACGCGCGGTCTGCCCGGCGAGGGCCTTCACCTCGCCCGCGACCACCGCGAAGCCGCGCCCGGCTTCGCCTGCGCGCGCTGCCTCGATGGTGGCGTTGAGCGCCAGCAGATTGGTCTGCTCGGCAATGTCGTTGATCATCCGGATCACATCGCCGATGCGGCCGGCGGCTTCGCTCAATTCCTGCACTGTGTCGTTGGTGGCGACGGCCTCGCTCACCGCCTTCATGGCGATGCTGTGCGCCTGCGACACCTGGCGCTCGATTTCCAGCACCGACATCGCAAGCTCGTCGGCGGCCGAGGCGATGTCGCGCACGTTGGCGCTCGATTGCTCGGCGGCCTGCGTCGCGCGGCCGGTCCGGTCCACGGTGATGTCAACAGCCTGGCCAAGCTCGGTCGCCGCCTTCTGGGCGCGGCTCGACATCTTCATGAATTCCCGCAGCGTCGAATCGACGCCGCTGGAAAAGCGCTCGATCTCGGCCGCGAGTTGATCCTGGCGCTGCCGGCGCGCATCGGCGTCATTGTGGACGGCGCCCTTGAGCTCCGCATTCTGCCGCATCGCGGCCTGGAAGCTGGTGAGCGCGGCCGCAAGCGCACCGATCTCGTCGCGCCGGCCACGGCCGGGCACGATTTTCTCGGTGTGACCGGCTGCAATCTGCTCGCCCGCCCGCATGATCGCGGCCAGCGGCCGGAACAGCGAACGCCAGGCCACCAGCGCGCCTGCGGCGACTAGCGCCAGCAACAGCGCCGTCAGCGCGATCAGCATCGATGTTTCGTCGTAAGCACCGGGCGCCCCGGCCGCCCCGGTGAGTTTATGCGCCACCACCCCGATCGCCGCCGCGACGGTCCCGAGCAGGGCGAAACTCGCATAAAGCTTGACCGCTATCGTCAATCTTGGGAATGCCACGTCCGAAGTCCGGTTTGGTCGGGTGAACTGCCGGGCCGAGCATGGCAGGTATTTGTTAACCACTCGTTTGCAGTGAAATCCGCAAGGTCGAGCAAGAGCATGGCACTGAACGTCGCCGTCCAGATGGACCCGATCGAGCGGATCAATATCCGCGGGGATTCGACCTTCGCGCTGCTGCTGGAAGCCAAGGCGCGCGGCCACCGGCTGTCGTATTACACCCCCGACCGGCTGGCGCAGCGCGGCGACCGTGTGTTCGCGACCGTGCAGCCGCTCGATGTCCGCGACGAGATCGGCAATCACTTCACCCTCGGCGAGGGCGTGCGCACCGAACTGTCGGACTTCGACGTGATCCTGCTGCGCCAGGATCCGCCGTTCGACATGGCCTATATCACCACGACCCATATGCTGGAGCGGGTGCATCCGAAGACGCTGGTGGTGAACGACCCGGCGCATGTGCGCAACGCGCCGGAAAAGATCTTCGTGATGGAATTCCCCGACCTGATGCCACCGACGCTGATCACGCGCGATCTCGCCGAGGTCAAGGCGTTCCGCGCCGAGCATGGCGACATCGTCATGAAGCCGCTCTATGGCCATGGCGGCGGCTCGGTGTTCCGGCTGACGAAAGACGATCTCAATTTCGGCTCGCTCTATGACCTGTTCGCCAATACCTTCCGCGAGCAATGGATGGTGCAGACCTTCCTGCCGGCGGTGAAGCATGGCGACAAGCGGATCATCTTGGTCGATGGCGAATATGCCGGCGCGGTGAACCGCGTTCCCGCCCCGGATGATCTGCGCTCCAACATGGTGCGCGGCGGCTCGCCGAAGGACACCGAACTGACCGACCGCGAACGCGAGATCTGCCAGCGCATCGGCCCCGCGCTGCGCGAACGCGGCCTGCTCTTCGTCGGCATCGACGTGATCGACGGCTATCTCACCGAGATCAACGTCACCTCGCCGACCGGCATCCGCGCCATTCGCAACATCGGCGGCCCGGATATCGCGGCGATGGTCTGGGACGCGATCGAGAAGAAGCGCAAGGCTTGAGAAAGCGTGAGCCGCTTCGCACGCTCACGCGACGCGAGCTGATACGTCGGGCCTGCTACGTCGGCCTGATACGCTTTGACCGATTGTCTTTGCGCGCGCTTGCGCTAGCCTTGCGCGCGTGACGAGCGACATCGCGATGAAATTGAACAGACTGCCATCATTCCTGCTGGCCTGCGCGATGCCGCTGGTCTTCGCATCCGCCACATCCGCAAGCGAATTCTCCTCCGCCGGCAAATGCAGCTTTGCCAAGCGCCCGCCGCTGGTGCTGAAGGATCACCAGCTTGCCGGCTTCTGCAAGTTCGATCACGAGGCGCTGGCCTTCGCCGGGACGCCCGCCGAACAGGCGCGCTGTCTGCTCAATCCAATCCAGCCGGTCGGCCGCCTCGGCCCGGCGCTGGAGGCGTTACCCGAGCCGCTCAGCAAGCGCATCGGCAACGGCACTGATCTGCCCTCGCACGACACCCTCGCCGCCCTGCTGCGCGATCGCGGCGCCACGCAGGATCTGATCGATACGCTGGCGGAGCCGCTGTCGCATGCCAATGACAACGATCCGTGGTCGCGCGCCGCGACCTACATCGTCTTTCATGACACCTCGACGCCGAACTACCGCGCCCAGCCATGGCCGGCGTCGATCGACGACGATCCCAAGATCAACAACCTGAAGCGCTACGAATGCTCGAACGACATCGAGCGCGCCCATGTCTTCATCAATCGCACCGGCAAGATCTTTCTCGCCCATGACTTCAGGGTGCCGTGGCGCGCCACCAAGTTCGAGACCGCGAAGAATTTCGGCGACACGCTGAAAGGGCTGTTCCTGCATGTCGAACTGATCCAGCCGCGCCGTGCGCTCAAGGGCTATGGCCGCCGCAACGATTTCCTCGCGCCGACGCCGGGCTTCTCGCAGGCCCAGTATGATTCGCTGGCGCTGGTCTACACCGTGGCGAGCCGGCGGGCCGGCTTCTGGATGATCCCCGCCTTCCATTCGGTGCTCGACGAAGGCATCCGCAACAAGCACGACGACCCGCAGAATTTCGAGCTGGCGCAATTCGCGCAAAGCCTCGACGCACTGGTCGGCGAATTGCTGACCCGGACCGCTGCGTCCGGCGCATCAGGCGCCGATGCCGCTGACGGCGAGGCCGCAAAGCCGGACTGAGCCTCAGGCCGCCTGCCGGAATTCGATCGCAGCGGGCACGAACTCCGCGCCGTAGACCGGCTCCGGCCCGTCCGTCATCGCGGCTTCTTCCAGTTCGATCTGCTGCAATGTGCGGCCGGCCTGCATCCTCGAGACAAGGCGCTCGATATCGAGCCCCGCGATCTCCGCCTCGCGCCGTGCGCGCCGCGCGAAGGCCAGCTCCATCTGCAATGACTTCAGGTCGACCATGTCCAGCTCCATCCGTGCCGATGGAAAAACTAGGCTGAGTCGTTTTGTTCTGCAAATGTTCTTGTCAGTCGCGCCACAGTCGGCTAGGGTTGCACAACCCACACGGGCAGAGACGGCGCACACGCCGCGAATAGCGGCGCCGGGGCATCAGCGGCATGGTCCAGCACGTCACCACGGTTGCGTTCCAGGGCATTGAGGCCCGGGCGGTCGATGTGCAGGTGCAGGTCGCGCCCGGATTGCCGGCGTTCAGCGTGGTCGGCCTCGCCGACAAGGCGGTGTCGGAAGCCCGCGAGCGCGTGCGCTCCGCATTGATCGCCTCCGGCCTCGCGCTGCCGGCCCGCCGCATCACCGTCAATCTCGCTCCCGCCGATCTGCCCAAGGAGGGCAGCCATTACGATCTGCCGATCGCGCTCGGCCTGATGGCGGCGATCGGCGCGATCCCGCGCGATGCGCTGACCGGCTTCACCGTGCTGGGCGAACTCGGGCTCGACGGCTCGATTGCCGCCGTCGCCGGCGTGCTGCCGGCCGCGATCGGCGCCAACGCCCGCGGCGAGGGCCTGATCTGCCCGAAGGCCTGCGGCGCCGAGGCGGCCTGGGCGAGCCCGGAGATGGAGATCGTCGCCGCCGCATCCCTGATCCAGCTCGCCAATCATTTCCGCGGCACACAGGTGCTGACACGCCCGCAGCCGAAGGTTCGCGCCGCCGACGGCGTGCAACTCGACCTCGCTGACATCAAGGGACAGGAGAGCGGCAAGCGCGCGCTCGAGGTCGCCGCGGCCGGTGGACATAATCTTCTGCTTGTCGGCCCGCCCGGCGCCGGCAAGTCGATGCTCGCGGCGCGGCTGCCGTCGATCCTGCCGGCGCTCACGCCCGAAGAACTGCTGGAAGTGTCGATGATCGCCTCGGTCGCCGGCGAGATCGAGGGCGGCTCGTTGACCAGCCGCCGTCCATTCCGTTCGCCGCATCATTCCGCCTCGATGCCGGCGCTGGTCGGCGGCGGTCTGCGGGCGCGGCCGGGCGAAGTATCGCTCGCCCATAACGGCGTGTTGTTCCTCGACGAATTCGCCGAATTCTCCGGGCAGGCGCTGGATTCGCTGCGACAGCCGCTGGAGACCGGCGAAGTCTCGATCGCGCGGGCCAATCACCGCATCACCTATCCGGCGCGCTTCATGCTGGTCGCGGCGATGAATCCCTGCCGCTGCGGCCATGCCAGCGATCCGGGCTATGTCTGCAAGCGCGGCCTCAATGTGCGCTGCGCCGCCGATTATCAGGGCCGGCTGTCCGGTCCGCTGCTCGACCGCATCGACCTGCATATCGAAGTGCCTGCCGTCACCGCCGCCGACCTGATCCTGCCCGCCCCGGCCGAAGGCTCGGTCGAAGTCGCGGCCCGTGTCGCGCGCGCCCGCGAGGTCCAGCGCCAGCGCTATGCGGCGCTCGGCCTCCCGCAGATCCGCTGCAACGCGCAGGCCTCCGGCACGGTGCTCGAACAGGTGGCGCAACCGGACAAATCCGGACTCGCCCTGCTCCGCGATGCGTCGGAGGCGATGCGGCTATCGGCGCGCGGCTATCATCGTGTGCTGCGGGTGGCGCGAACCCTCGCCGATCTCGATGGCGCCGATGATGTCGGCCGCGTCCATCTCGCCGAAGCGCTGTCCTATCGCGCGCTCAGCGACGAGATGCGGCGCGCGGCGTAAGACAAACGGGCGATAGTCTGAACCACTTCGCTCGGGCAAACCGGTTCGCTAAAATTGTCTGCATTCCCGCAGGCCCGCGCAAACTACATCACACATTCGCCGCCGCAAGCCGGCCCGCATCAATCCTATCGCAACCCGGTACCGTCACCTTCGCAGGAGGGAAAAGAGCCGTCCGTCACGAACGGGCGGCCGTGACGGGACGTCAGGCAATGCAATCATCTTACCGGCCAAAGGGCCGCGCTCGATCCATCGTTCTTACTTCGATCAAGATGGCCTTCCTTGTGCTGGTCGGCATCTGGATCGGCATCGGCC
>JAEWHY010000032.1 GCA_023387555.1 Pseudomonadota bacterium | reverse complement strand
CCGAGCCGCGCGGCGTGATAGGCCACGGCCTGGGCATGATTGCCGGCCGACATCGCGATCACGCCGCGCGCGCGATCCTCGACGTCGAGGCTGGCGAGCTTGTTGAGCGCACCGCGCTCCTTGAACGAATTGGTGACCTGCAGGTTCTCGTATTTGACGAAGACATCGGCGCCGGTCAGAGCGGACAATTTGGGCGCCGGCAGCATCGGCGTGCGCAGGATCCGCCCCTCGAGAATGGTCTGGGCATCTTCGATGTCGCTTAGTGTGATCATGGTTCAGGTCCGCTTTCGCCGGCACTATAGGCGTGCCGGTTGCAATGCGTTAGACTTCCCAAGCCTTGATTGGCGTTGTTCGAGGGGAATCCATGGCGAACGAACGCGACCGGGTCGGCGTCGACTACGACGTGAAGCCGCACGCCTACGATCCCGATATCAATCCGGAATTGTTCGACGGGGTCCCGGCGCGCCGCGTGCTGGCCTTCATCATCGACCTCGTCATCCTGGCGATCCCGCTGATCCTGATCTGGCTGTTCTTCTTCGCCATCGGCATCGTGACGCTCGGGCTGGGATTCGGGCTGTTCGGATTGATGCCGGTCATCACCCTGATCTGGGCAGCCTTCTATTACGGGACCACGCTCGGCGGGCCGAACTCGGCGACCATCGGCATGCGGGCGCTCGATATCGAGATGCGCACTTGGTACGGCGCCCCCTCCTATTTCGTGCTGGCCGTCGTGCATGCCGGCCTGTTCTGGGTCACGACTAGCGTGCTGACGCCGCTCATCCTGCTGGTCTGTTTCTTCAACAAGCGCAGCCGGCTGCTGCACGATTTCCTGGTCGGCACTGTGGTGATCAACAGTCCCGCCCGCGCCGGCGCGATGCCGCCCCGCGGACCGGATCGCGGTACCGTTTGACGAAAGCCGGCCTGCCGGGTCAGACTCAGGCTCGAAACGCATTGGCCGGACCGTGACCCAGCATTCGCGCGATACGCCGCAATTCTACCTGACTGCCCCCTCGCCGTGCCCCTACCTGCCCGGCAAGGAGGAGCGGAAGGTTTTTACCCATCTCGTCGGCGACCGGGCGCCGGGGCTGAACGATCTGCTCACCCATGGCGGCTTCCGCCGTAGCCAGTCGATCGCCTACCGTCCGGCCTGCGAGACCTGCCGCGCCTGCGTGTCAGTCCGTGTGGTGGTGGACGATTTCGTGGCCAGCCGCTCGCTGCGGCGGATCGCCCAGCGCAACGCCGACGTCTGTGGCGAGATGCGCGCCGCGGTGCCGAGCTCGGAGCAATATTCGGTCTTCCGCGCCTATCTCGACGAGCGCCACCGCGACGGCGGCATGGCCGACATGACCGTGCTGGACTACGCGATGATGGTGGAGGACTCCCATGTCGAGACCCGCATGGTGGAATACCGGCTGCCGCCGTCGGTCCCGACGTCGCGACGCGCCGGCACGCTGATTGCCGTCGCGCTCACCGATGTTTTGAGCGACGGACTGTCGATGGTCTATTCGTTCTTCGATCCCGATTATGAAGCGCGTTCGCTCGGCTCGCTGATGATCCTCGATCACATCACGCGCGCCAGGCAGATGGGCCTGCCCTACGTCTATCTCGGCTATTGGGTGCGGGGCTCGCGCAAGATGGACTACAAGAGCCGCTTCCTGCCGCAGGAGCGGCTGATGTCGCAGGGCTGGGTCCGCGCGGAGATGTGAGGCCGAAGCGCGGCGAACGCACGCAGCAAGCGCGCAACGCCACCGCCAACGCGTGCCGGGCCAGATGCGCGCTAGCTGAACGTCTTGCCGAACTTGTTGCTCTTCGGGAAGCCCTTCGGCGGAAGCCGGCCGGCATCGGAGCGGTTGCCACGCCAGTCCGCCAATTCCTTCAGCGGCATGGTGAAGGAGCGGCCGGCGCTGTCGACCCAGCTCATCCCGTCGCCCTTCGACTGGAACGTGACGATGTCGCTCAGGATGCCGTCCTTGTAGCGCTGCAGGCGGACACCGGCGCCGCGCGTCATTTCCGGCACCTGGTCGAGCGGGAAGATCAGCATCTTGCGGTTCTCGCCGATAGCGGCGACCAGATCGCCCTCGACCAGCGTGATCACCACCGCCTTGTCCGGCGCCTTGACGTTGAGCACCTGCTTGCCCTTGCGGGTATTGGCGAGGCACTCGTCCTCCGGCACCACGAAGCCCTTGCCCTCGGCCGAGGCGAGCAGGAATTTGCGGCCGCCCTGATACTTGAAGGCCGCGACGATGGTCGCATCCTGCTCGAGGTCGATGAACAGCCGCACCGGCTCGCCATGACCGCGGCCGCCCGGCAGTTTCGACGCATCGATGGTGTAGAACTTGCCGTTCGAGGCGAAGAACACGCATTTCGACGTGGTCTCGGCGAAGAACGAGAATTGCAGGGAGTCGTCGGACTTGAAGGCGACGCTCGACAGATCGGCGACATGGCCGCGCAAGGCGCGCACCCAGCCCTTTTCGGAGACGACAATCGTCACCGGCTCGCGTTCGACCAGAACCTCCGCCAGTTCCTGCTCGACGTCGGCGGCTTCGCCGAACGTCGTACGGCGCTTGCCCAATGCGGTCTTCGGGCCGAAGGTCTCGCGCACCTTCCTGATCTCGTCCCCGACCGTCTTCCACTGCTCTTCCTCGGACTTCAGCAGCGCCTTGAGCTTCTTCTGCTCGTCGCGCAGATCCTTGTCCTCGCGGCGGATCTCCATCTCCTCGAGCCGGCGCAGGTTGCGCAGCCGCATGTTGAGAATGGCGTCGGCCTGCACCTCGCTGAGCGTGAAGGTCCGGATCAGGACCGGCTTCGGCTCGTCCTCGGTGCGGATGATCCTGATGACCTCGTCGAGGTTGAGATAGGCGATCAGGTAGCCGCCCAGCACTTCCAGCCGGTGCTCGATCGCATCCAGCCGGTGCTGGCTTCGGCGCACCAGCACGTCGCGGCGGTGATCCAGCCATTCGCGCAGGGCTTCGGCGAGACCGATGACCTTCGGCACCCGCCCCTTGACCAGCACGTTCATGTTCAGCGGGATGCGGCTTTCCAGCTCGCTCACCTTGAACAGCGATTCCATCAGCAGCACCGGATCGACGGTGCGCGATTTCGGCTCGATCACGATGCGGACGTCGGCGGCGGACTCGTCGCGGATATCGCCTACGAGGGGCAGCTTGCGTTCGTTGAGAAGTTCGGCGACGCGCTCGATCAGGCGCGATTTCTGCACCAGATACGGGATCTGCGTGACCACGATCTGGTAGCCGCCGCGGGCGGTCTCTTCCTTGGCCCAGCGCGCGCGCACGCGGAACGATCCGCGGCCCGTGGTGTAAGCCTCGGCGATCGCTTCGCGGGAGTCGATCACGACGCCGCCGGTCGGGAAGTCGGGACCCGGCACATATTTCAGCAGCGTCTTCGAGCGCGCATTCGGGTTGTCGATCAGGAACAATGCGGCGTCGCAGAGTTCGGCCGCGTTGTGCGGCGGGATCGAGGTCGCCATGCCGACGGCGATGCCCTGCGAACCGTTGGCGAGCAGGTTCGGGAACGCACCCGGCAGGACCACCGGCTCTTCGGTAAGCCCGTCATAGTTCGGACGGAAGTCGACCGCGTTCTCGTCGATGCCCTCGAGCAGCAGGCGCGCGACCTCGGTCATGCGC
>JAEWHY010000021.1 GCA_023387555.1 Pseudomonadota bacterium | reverse complement strand
GTGAGGGGAATGATGCGCCGTGAAGCGCAGGGCATTCCTGAATACGCCGCGCTCGCCTTGCGACGAACACGGCCGCCTCACGGCGCATCACCCGCCTTGGGATTTCGCCCGCGGCAGGCTTCTTTTGGCGGCGTTCTGGTGCGACACCGGAGGCATCGCACTGACCCCGGACCCGCGTTTGCGTACCTGCGCGAACCGTACGCAGGCCGTACAGCGAGCTCCTCGCGCACGGGTCGTAGTGCCCGTAGAGCGGGGTCCCAGGGCCTCCCGGGAGCATGCGTGACGAACGCATGCCCGCAGGCGCCGCACCCCGCTCCATCAACTGGCGTCACCGGTTGACGCCCCTCATCGAGCGAGGTGGAGGGGATATGGACTATATTCCTATTGATGTCAAGCGCTGTCGCAGGTTGTAGGTCGCAGGTCGCACGGCGTCGTGACGCGTGGCATGAGTTGCGCGCGATCTCTCCCCGCTCGTCCCCGCGAAGGCGGGGACCCAGCAACGCTCGCGCCGCGTCGGAAAAAAGCGTTCCCGCCGCGATGTCTGCCGCGGCTGCTTCTTGGTTTGCGGCTCTCACTTGCGCTGAAGTCCCTTGGCTTCTTCGGCGCTGGGTCCCCGCCTTCGCGGGGACGAGCGGTGGAGAGAGCCTTACTGGGGACGAGCGGTGAGGGGCCTTCGCGCGACTGTGTCCACTTCGGTCGAAAACGCCCTACACCTTGAACCGCGGGTCGAGGTAATCGCGCAAGCTGTCGCCGAACAGGTTGAAGGCGAACACCGCGAGCGAGATCGCGGCGCCGGGGAACAGGATCATCCACGGCGCCTCGCGATAAAAGTCCGCGGCATTGCCGGACAGCATCAGACCCCAGGCCGCGGTCGGCTCGGCAACGCCGAGGCCGAGGAAGGAGAGCGAGGCCTCGGCGAGGATCGCCTGGGCGATGAAGGCCGTGAGCATGATCAGATACGGGGCGACCACGTTCGGCGCCATGTGGCGGAAGATGATGCGGGTGTTGGAATAGCCGGCGGCGCGGGCGGCATCGACATAGGGCATCACCCGGACCGAGAGCGCCGCGGCGCGGACCACGCGGGCGACGCGCGGGATGATCGGGATCGCGATCGCGAAGATCAGGTTCACGTCGACCCCGCCGATGACGAAGCGGCGCAGCGCCGCGACCACAACGAGCGCCAGCACGATCAGCGGGAAGGCGAGGAGGATGTCCATGAAGCGCTGGATGATGTTGTCGATCCGGCCGCCGAAATAGGCCGAGGCGATGCCGAGGATGGCGCCGAGCGAGGAGCCGATGAACGAGGAGAAAAAGCCGATCACGAGGGCGGTGCGCGACCCGTAGATCAGGCGCGAGCAGATGTCGCGGCCATAGGCGTCGGTCCCGCACCAATGTTCCCACGACGGCGGCGACAGGATTGCGGCAAAGTCGATCTGCAGCGGATCGTAGGGCGCCACCCATTCCGAGAAGATGCCGGCGAACATCATCGCCGTGATGATGACGAAGGAAATCGCCCCCAGCGGCTGCTGCAGGATGAATTCCGCGATCGGACCGCGCGGCTTGCGGGTGGTCGGAGTGGTTTCGAGAGTAACGACGGCCATGTCGGTCAACCGTAACGGATGCGCGGATCAAATACCGCATAGAGCAGGTCGATGATCAGGTTCACGAAGACGTAGAAGGTGGCGATCAGCATCACCATGCCCTGGATCAGCATGAAGTCGTTGCGGGCGACGCTCTGCACGAACAGCTGGCCGATGCCGTTGAGATTGAAGACCTGCTCGGTGACCACCAGCCCGCCGATCAGGAAGGTGAATTCCAGGCCGATGACGGTGATCGCCGGCAGCAGCGCGTTGCGCAGGGCGTGGCGCGAGATCACCAGCTTCTCGTACACGCCCTTGGCGCGGGCGGTGCGGATGTAATCCTCGTTCAGCACCTCGAGCAGCGACGAGCGGATCATGCGCGCCACCACCGCGCAATAGCGATAGCCGACCGCCATGGCCGGCCAGATCAGTTGCGTGAAATTGGCCCAGGGGTCGACGTAGAACGGCGTGAAGGTGATCGGCGGCAGCCAGTTGAAGAACGCCAGGAGGCTCAGCATGATCAGCATGCCGAACCAGAACGAGGGGATGGACAGGCCGCCGATGGTCAGGATGCGGACGAGATAGTCGATCCAGGTGTCGCGGTAGAGCGCCGCGAGCGTGCCCATCGGTATGGCGAGCAGCACCGCGATGATGGTGGCCATCAGCGCGACCTGGAGCGACAGCTCGAGCCGCAGCGAGATTTCCTCCATGACCGGCCGTTCGGTCCACATCGAGATGCCGAGGTCGCCCTTCGCCATGTTGACCATCCACTCGCCGAACTGGGTGAGCAATGGCCGGTCGAGCCCGAGGCGCTTGCGCTCCGCCTCGACGACTTCCTGCGTGACGTTGCCGCCGTCGCCGCGCAGCTTCACTTCGACGATGTCGCCGGGCACCACCCGCAGCATGAAGAAGACGAGCACCGCGACCCCGAGCAGGGTCGGGATCATCAGCAGGACGCGATTGACGGTATAGCGGAGCATCGGGCGGGACTTTCGCAGCAAAAAACGTCCTCTCCCCGCAAGAATCGCGGGGAGAGGCCGGACCGGATCAGGAGTCGAGCCAGACGCCTTCGAGCTGGGCGCCGAGATTGTGGCTCGGTGACATCTGCCAGCCCATCAGGTTCTTGTGCGTCAGCACGATGCGATGCCACCAGAACAGCGGCTGCTGATAGGCCTGCTCGAACAGCCGCTTCTCCAGCGCCTGGATGTGCACCTTGCGCTTTTCGGGATCGCGCTCCCGCAGTTGCAGTTCGAAAAGCCGATCGATCTCCTCGTCATTGGCGCGCGAGAGATTGAGCGGATTGTTCTTGCGCGACAGGAACTTGGTCATCGACAGCGAAGGATCGTCGTTGAACAGGTTCGAGAAGTCGATCGCGACCTCGAAATTGCCGCTGTTCATGGCGGCGATATAGGGCGCGGTATCGGACTGCTTGTGCTCGGCGGTGACGCCGATCTGCCGCCACTGGTCGACCAGGAAGATGCCGGCCGGCGTATAGGGCATCGCCAGGTTGCGGTTCCAGAGCACGAATTTCAGGTTCTCGTGGCCCGCCTCCTTGAGCAGCTTGCGCGCCTCTTCGCGGGATTTCTTGATGTCCTTCGAGAAGCCCGGAAGCTTGACGAGCTCGGCTTCGGGTGTCGCCAGCGGAGAGCCGGGCCGCACCACGCCGCCAACCGAGCGCAGCGTCGAGATGCGCGACAGGCCCTGGCTGCCGCCCCAGCGGTCGATCGCCATCAGCAGCGCCTTGCGGACGCGCACGTCGTCAAATGGCGGCTTCTCCACGTTGAACAGCACCAGAAGGTTGAGCGTCCAGCTGGATTCCTCGACGCGCAGCTTGTCGCCCATCGCGGCGACGAGGCGATCGCGTTCCGCCGGCGAGACGCCGCGGAATTCGGCCAGCACCTGGCCGCCCTGCAAGGCATTGAGCATCGCGGCCGCCTGCAGCGTGAAGATGCCGCGGAACGAATCGAGATAGGGCAGATCCTTCTTGAAGTAGTTTTCGTTCTTCTTGCCGGAGACGTGGCTGCCCTTGACGTGCTCGACGAAGGTGAACGGGCCGGTGCCGTTGATCTTGGTGCGGGGCAGCGCCGGATTCTCGGCGAGGTCCTTGGCGGAATAGATCACGTTCCAGGGGCTGGCGAAGTGATCGAGCATCGAGGAGTTCGGCGCCTTCATCTTGAAGACGATCGTATTGGCGTCGGGGGTCTCGATAGTGTCGATGTCGGCGAAGGTTGCGCGCCGGTTCGAGACGACGCCCTGCGGCGGGTTGCGCAGGCGGTCGTAGGTCGCCTTCACGTCGGCCGACGTCAGCGTGGTGCCATCATGGAACTTCACGTTCGGATGAAGCTTGAAGGTGTAGGTCATCTGATCCGGCGCCACCTGCCAGGAGGCGGCGAGATCGCCCTCGACCTCGGGGAATTTCGGAAGATTGTAGCGCAGCAATGTCGAATAGAATGGCGCCGCCAGATGCAGCGTCGCGTAGGTGTCGCTGGCATGCGGATCGTAATGCGGGGCTTCGGCGCTGATGGCGAAGTTGAGATTGCCGCCACGCTTGACGTTCGGGGCCTGTGCGAAGGCCCGGGTGAAGTCGAAATTCAGCCCGCCCATGCCGAGTGCCAGCGCACCGGCAGTTCCCTTCAATGCTGTGCGTCTTGAAATGGTCATCCTTCTTCCTCCCATTCATCGGCTTTTGCCGTTTTGTTTTGGAAAACTACGTCACGCGTCGGTCGCCTGTGGTCGTCACTCCTGTCTTGTCTGTCGTGCGGCTGTTCCGTTCACACCTTGATGCATGCCGCGAAGTGGCCGGGACGCTTTTCTTCCAGCGGCGGCACGACTTTCCGGCATTCGTCACTGGCCATCGGGCAGCGTGTGTTGAACACGCAACCGGCCGGCGGCGACATGTGAGAGGGCAGTTCGCCCTTGATCAGCCGCGGTTCGCGGCCTCGTTCGACAGTCGGATCGGGGACCGGCGCCGCATCGAGCAGCACCTTGGTGTAGGGATGCAGCGGCTCGCGGTAGATCGTGTCGCGGTCCGCGACCTCCATGACGCGGCCGAAATACATCACCACCACCCGCATCGAGATATGCCGCACCACGGCAAGGTCGTGCGCGATGAACAGATAGGCGAGGCCGAGCCGGCGCTGCAGGTCTTCCAAGAGGTTGATGATCTGGCCCTGGATCGACACATCGAGCGCGGACACCGCCTCGTCGCAGACGATGAAGGACGGCTCCATGGCGAGGGCGCGCGCAATGCCGACGCGCTGGCGCTGGCCGCCGGACAATTGATGCGGATAGCGCGTCGCCATTTCCGGCCGCAGACCGACCTGTTCGAGCAGCTGCGCGACCCGCGCCAGTTCCTCCTTGCGGCCGGGCACCAGCTTGTAGACGTGCAGCGGCTCGCCGATGATCTGACCGACCGTCATGCGCGGATTGAGCGACGAATAGGGGTCCTGGAAGATCACCTGGATCTTGCGGCGCATCGCCTTCATGTCGCTGGCGCTTGCGGTCGCAAGATCGAGCCCGTCGAAATTGATCGCGCCGCCGGTGAGGTCTTCCAGCTTCAGGATCAGGCGGCCGACCGTGGTCTTGCCGCAACCGGATTCGCCGACAAGGCCGAGCGTCTCGCCGGGGTAGATCTCGAACGAG
>JAEWHY010000013.1 GCA_023387555.1 Pseudomonadota bacterium | reverse complement strand
GTTGAGATTCATGTTGGTCTGGGTGCCCGAGCCGGTCTGCCAGACCACCAGCGGAAACTCATCCGGGAGCCTGCCGTCGATCACGTCCTGCGCGGCATCGACGATGGCCTGGCCGCGCTTCTTGTCGAGCAGGCCGAGCGACATGTTGGTTTCCGCTGCCGCGCGCTTGACGATGCCGAAGGCGCGGATCAGCGGCTCCGGCATGCGCTCGCCGCCGATCCTGAAATTCTGCAGCGACCGCTGGGTCTGGGCGCCCCAATAGCGATCGGCCGGCACATCGATCGGACCGAAGCTGTCGGTTTCGCTGCGGGTCGGACCGGGTCCGGAGGACTTGCCGGCAGTCTTATTGACTGTCTTGTTGGCTGTCTTGCCGGAGGGCTTGCGTGCTGACGTGTTCGGGTTCCTGGCCATGCCACAACTTTAGCGTCACCCGCGGGCGCGCCAAGGCCGCATGAACCGGAATTGATCGAAACTACTTCTTCCGGAAGCGGTCGAGCCGGACGACTTCGCCGGACGGCTTGTCGCCAGCGGGCTCGGATTTCGATTCGGCCGGCGCAGCCGACGCTTCAGCCCTCGCGACCTCGGCGGGGGCCGGCTGGTCGCCAGCGGCGTCGGCCTCGATGGTCTCGAATTGCAGGCCGAACTGCACCGAGGGGTCGAAGAAGCTCTTGATCGCAGTGAACGGCACGGCGAGCTTTTCCGGCACGCCGCCGAACGACAGGCCGACCTCGAAGCCGGTGTCTGTGACCTTCAGGTCCCAGAACTGATACTGCAGGATGATGGTCATCTCCTGCGGAAACTGCTCGCGCAGGCGCGGCGACATCTTCACGCCTTCGGCGTCGGTGCGAAACGAGATCGAGAAATGATGCTCGCCCGGCAGCCCGCTCTTGGCGGCGTCGGTCAGCACTTTGCGCACGAGGCCGCGCAGCGCGTCCTGGGCGAGGAGGTCGTAACGGATATGGTCGGTCGCCATTGGCGGATGCACCAGAAAGCCGGCTTCAGAATCGTCCGCCATGGTAGCCCGGCGGGGCCGATCCGTCAGCCCGTGGGCAAGACCGCGACCCGGTGGCCGTGACCCTGCGGAAATGAAAGTGGAGGCTTCTGTTGCCAGGTGCCTCCGAACCCCGCCTGACGGAGCTTAACCCGTCAGGGCTTTAGTTCGGTATTACAGACCGCGTTACGCAGCCTGAGCAACCGGAGCATAGTTGTCGTTGGCAACTATACGATTGGCCCGATAACGGCGGGTACCATACCGAGCGAAAGAACAACCTTTACGCCCTCGTCGATCCTGTTTCGCCCCCATCATCAACGGCCCGCCCAACGAGAATGGGCCGCTGATGGTGGAGGCGCCGGGCACTGCCCCCGGGTCCGAAAGGTTTATTGCGAAGTCCGTTTATCGCCATAGCCGGCTTGCGCCGGCCCCCGGAATATATGACCGGCCGCGCCGGGAGGGAAGAGGGGCGATGCGTTTCACATGAAAAAAATCCTATTGACCGAAAAGCGGCATTTTCCGGGACTTTCCGCCGGATCGGCCCGGCGCAGCGGGCGCCGTAAGGCTCGTAGAAGCGCTCATGCTCGGCCGCGAGCAGGCCGGCGAGGCAATGCTCGCGGCAAAGCTCGGAAAAATGGTTCGCGTGATCTCTGTCCTCAGACCTTCGAGTGTCGCGCGACCGGGAGGGCAATTGCCATCATGACGCGTGCCGGCCGGACGTGTGGGCTGGCTCCAGTCGCCGTCACCCGTTTCCCGTTGCACTCCGTTCGGACCCGGTGACGTTCCGGACGTTGTCTCGCGTTCGCAGCACTCGCCAATGCAGTTCATTCGAATCGCCGTGCGCGCAGAGCTGCGTCCATCGCTGAATCCCAAAATGGAAGTCTGCCGTTTTATTCGTCAATTGCTCAGGACACGTCGCTTCCGAATGTCATCGTCACGACATCTGTCGTATCAGTCGCATCGGCATGATGGCATCGATGCGCCGATTGTCGTTGCGGTTGCATTGCGTCCGCTTGCATGTGCATTGTGCATCATCGCGCGAATCAAGCATCGCTTTCGCGGTGCACCATGAAAATCAGCGCTCCGAAGCGCGTTTTTTCCGCTTCCGATCGGACTTCTTGCGGCACTCGCATCGAGTCGGACGCTGACATCGAACACAAACGAACAGCGCTGGCATAACAATAGTCGCGACGGCAACTGGTTATTTCAGCAGGATGAATCCACTTCGGCTGTTCGTTATTGCCGCAACTCTTGGCGCGATCGGGTCGCTCTGACGATCGCCCACTGTTTCTTCTTGTTCCGATGAGCGATTTGCTAGACAAAAGTCCCAGCTTGGGCGAAAGACCCAAGAGGGGACACTGTAGTTTTACCAGCGTGGGGAGGGTGCATGGCCGATGGCGCTAGGCAGCCGGCGGGAGCACCGCAGGCAACAGGATTTATCCGCAGTCCGCAGGACTTCTGGGGAGGCATAGCCCTTCTCGTTTTTGCGTTGTTCTCGCTATGGGCCGGCAGCGACTTGCCGGGAATGCGCGGCTTCGCGTTCGGTCCGGGAACGGCGCCGAGGCTGTTCGGCGGATTGCTTGCGGGCGTGTCCTTGCTGATCATTGCAAGTGGATTGATCACGTATGGCCCGCCGCTTGAACGCTGGGGCATTCGTGCGCCAGTGCTGTTCCTCGCGTCCGTTGTCTTCTTCGGCGCGACGGTGCGGCCTCTGGGACTGATCATTTCGACGTTCGTCACGCTGATGATCGCGGCCGCCGCCTCCAAGGAGATTCGTTGGGGCGAATCCATAATCTGGTCGGCGGTCCTGACCGCGGCGAGCGTTGCGCTGTTCGTCTACGGCCTCAATCTTCCTCTTCAGCTCTGGCCGCGGTGATCTTCCATGTGGGATCTCATCAATAACCTCGCGTTCGGCATCGGTGTTGCGGCGTCACCGCAGAACCTGATGCTGTGTCTGATCGGAGCGCTGGTCGGTACGCTGATCGGCGTGCTGCCCGGACTTGGGCCGGTCGCCACCATCGCGATGCTCCTGCCGATCACCTACGGCCTGCCGCCGGTCGGCGCGCTGATCATGCTCGCTGGCATCTATTACGGCGCGATGTACGGCGGTTCGACCACGGCGATCCTGGTGAACATACCAGGAGAGTCGGCATCCGTTGTGACAACACTCGACGGTCACCAGATGGCGAGGCAGGGCCGTGCCGGTCCCGCACTTGCGATCGCGGCGATCGGCTCGTTCTTCGCCGGCTGCGTCGCGACGGTGGTCATTGCCGCGGCGGCTGCACCGCTCACCAGCATCGCGCTGCTGTTCGGTCCGGCGGAATACTTCTCGCTGATGGTGCTCGGTCTGATCTTCGCCGTCGTTCTGGCGAAGGGATCGGTGGTGAAGGCGGTTGCGATGATTCTCGTCGGCCTCGTGCTGTCGATGATCGGATCGGACCTCGAGACCGGCGCCGGCCGGCTGAACTTCAACATTCCCGAACTGGCCGACGGACTGGGCTTCGTCGTGATCGCGATGGGCGTGTTCGGTTTTGCCGAAGTGCTGCGCAATCTCGAAGTCACGCACAGCCGCGACATCGTTCAGGCCAAGATCACCGGCCTGATGCCGACACGAGCCGACCTGATCGCCGCGGCTCCGGCGATCGGCCGCGGCACGATCCTCGGATCGGCGCTCGGCATTCTGCCTGGCGGCGGCTCGGTGATCGCGGCGTTCGGCGCCTATACCCTGGAAAAGAAGCTCTCCAAGTATCCGGAGCGTTTCGGTCGCGGCGCCATCGAAGGCGTGGCGGGTCCGGAAACTGCCAATAACGCGGCTTCGCAGACCTCCTTCATCCCGCTGCTCACCCTCGGCATTCCGCCGAACCCGGTGATGGCGCTGATGGTCGGCGCGATGACGATCCACGGCATCGTGCCGGGACCGCAGGTCATGACCAAGCAGCCCGAACTGTTCTGGGGCATGATCGCCTCGATGTGGTTCGGCAACCTGATGCTCGTGATCATCAACCTGCCGATGGTCGGGCTGTGGGTGCGGCTGCTGCGGGTGCCTTACCGCCTGCTTTATCCGCTGATCCTGATCGTGTGCTGTATCGGCGTCTATTCGGTCAACAATTCGCCGACCGACGTCTATCTCACCGCGGCATTCGCGCTCGTCGGCTACTGGCTGGTGAAGCACGATTTCGAGCCGGCTCCGATGCTGCTCGGCTTTGTGCTCGGCCCGCTGATGGAGGAGAACCTGCGCCGCGCCATGCTGATCGCGCGTGGCGACGCCATGGTGTTCCTGCAGCGGCCGATCTCGGCGGGGTTGCTGATCGTGTCTGCGATCCTCCTGATCATCGCCGTACTGCCGATGATGCGCAAAAAGCGCGACGAGGTGTTCGTCGACGAAGGCTAGGGCGGATTGCCTCAGTCCAATTATGGTCTTGATTTCGGGCGGCGTTTCGGTGAAACGCCGCCCGAAGTCTGTCCGGATCAACCCGATACCGGATCGGCCGATGCCGGGGCGGCCGAAAGGCCGGACCGGACGGATCGAGCATCAGGCTCAGGAAACGCTAAACGGAGACCTCAGCATGCGTGTCTTCCCACGTCTGGCCGGCGCCGTTGCCGGTATTTTCGCCCTGGCGGCGCAAGCGCTGCCCGCGCAGGCCCAGGCCTATCCCTCCCGCCCGATCAACATGATCGTGCCGTTCGCGGCCGGCGGACCGACCGACATCGTCGCCCGCATCGTCGCCGATCACATGTCGAAGACGCTCGGCCAGCAGATCGTGATCGAGAACGTGGTCGGCGCCGGCGGCACCACCGGTGCGACCCGCGCGATGCGCGCCAATGCCGATGGCTACAACATCATCATGGGGCATATGGGCACCCATGCCGCGGCGGTCGCGCTCTATCCAAAGCTCGCCTATCACCCGCTGAAGAACTTCGAGCCCGTGGGCCTCGCAGCCGGCACGCCGGTGCTGATCGTGGCCAAGAAGGACTTCCCTGCCAAGGATCTGAAGGAGTTCGCAGCTTACGTGAAGGCGAATGCCGACAAGGTGAATGCCGCCCATGCCGGCGTCGGCTCGGTGTCCTTCACCAGCTGCCTGCTCTTGAATTCGGTCCTCGGGGTAAAGCCGACCGCGATCCCGTTCCAGGGCACCGGTCCGGCGCTGAACGCGCTGCTCGGCGGTCAGGTCGACTACATGTGCGACCAGATCGTCAACCTCGTGCCGCAGATCAAGGCCGGCAACATCAAGGCCTATGGCATCGGCACCCCCGAGCGCAATCCGGCGCTGCCCGACACGCCGACCACCAAGGAAGCCGGACTGCCGGCCTTCGAGGTCTCGGCCTGGAATGCGATCTTCGCTCCGAAGGGCACGCCGAAGGAGGCGCTCGACAAGTTGTCCGACGCGCTGTCCAAGGCGCTGGATGACGAGGGCGTGCGCAAGCGTCTGCTCGATCTCGGCAGCGATATCCCCGGTCCCGACCGTCGGGGCCAGGAGGCCCTGAACAAGCTGGTGGACGGCGAAATCAACCGCTGGACCCCGGTGATCAAGGCTTCGGGCATTACCCAGTAACCGTTCCGGAGGAACCGGGCTTTCGGGGGCGGCCGCCGGCCGCCCCTTTTTTGTGCCGGGAGCCTTTCATCCCGGGAATCGGATAGCCTCCGGCACGGCTGGATTTGTTGTGCAGCCAGGATGGCCGTCTCGGCATCCACGCTTTCGCCCGGACGGGCGGACCACTAAGTTGAACCGCAACGGACAGGCTGCGGCATGAAGCAATATCTCGACCTGATGGACCATGTGCTCCGCGACGGCGTGGAGAAGCGCGATCGCACCGGCACCGGCACGCGGTCGGTGTTCGGGCATCAGATGCGCTTCGACCTGCGCGACGGCTTTCCGCTGGTCACCACCAAGAAGCTGCACGTCAAATCCATCGTGCATGAGTTGCTGTGGTTTCTGCGTGGCGACACCAACATCGGCTATCTGCGCGACAACGGGGTCACCATCTGGGACGAATGGGCGGATGAGAACGGCGATCTCGGCCCGGTCTATGGCGCGCAGTGGCGCTCATGGCCGGCCCGCGACGGCGGCACCATCGACCAGATCGCGAGCCTGATGCGCGATCTGGAGCGCAATCCGGATTCGCGCCGGCTGATTGTCACCGCCTGGAATCCGGCCGATATCGGCAAGATGGCGCTGCCGCCCTGCCATTGCCTGTTCCAGTTCTATGTCGCGGAGGGCCGGCTGTCGTGCCAGCTCTATCAGCGATCGGCCGACATTTTCCTCGGCGTGCCATTCAACATCGCGTCCTACGCCTTGCTGACGATGATGGTGGCCCAGGTCGCCGGGCTGCGTCCGGGTGAATTCATCCATACGCTCGGCGATGCGCACCTTTATCTCAACCACGTCGAACAGGCTGAGCTGCAGCTGTCGCGGGCGCCGCGCCCGCTGCCGAAAATGAACATCGATCCTTCGGTGAAGGATCTGTTCTCGTTCCGCTATGAGCATTTCGCGCTGACGGGCTACGACCCGCATCCGCACATCAAGGCGCAGGTGGCGGTGTGAGCGAAAGCGGCGTTCCGGAAGCGCCGGGCGGGATTGCGATCATCCTCGTCGTTGCTGTCGCCGAGAACGGGGTGATCGGGCGCGACAACAATTTGCCGTGGCGGATCAAGTCCGACCTGAAATTTTTCCGCAGCGTGACCATGGGCAAGCCGGTGGTGATGGGGCGGAAGACCTATGCCTCGATCGGCAAGCCGCTGCCCGGACGCACCAATATCGTGATCACCCGGCAGGCGGACTTCGCCGCGCCCGGCGTCCTGGTGGCGCCCGGCCTCGACCAGGCGCTTGCCGCCGCACGGGGCGATGCGCTTCGCCGCGGCGCCGACGCCATCGCCGTGATCGGGGGGACCGACGTCTTCCTGCAGACCCTGCCGCTGGCGGACCGGATCATATTGACGCTGGTCCATGCAAAGCCGGCGGGGGATACCTATTTCCCCGCCATCGACCCCGCGGTGTGGCGCGAAGCCGACCGGTTGCCGCAGCCCAAGGGGCCCGATGACGAATATGGCTTTACGATTGTTAATTACGTGCGTGCCGGCGCGTCATGAGCGCGCGTTGTAAGGGACACGGTGGTCCCCTATAACCCCCGCCGAATATCGGGTGCCTGCCGGATCGGCCGCGCTCAAGGAGGACTAAGATGCCGTGGAGTAATCAGGGCGGTGGTGGCGGACCGTGGGGTTCGGGGCCCAAGGGACCGTGGGGTTCGGGGCCACAATCTGGCGGCGGTGGCGCGCAGCCGCCCGATCTTGAGGATTTGCTGCGGCGCAGCCAGGATCGCCTGAAGACGGTGCTTCCGGGCGGCAGCTTCGGCGGCAAGATCGGCATTGCGGCGGCGCTCATCGTCGCCCTGTTCCTGTGGGGCATCTCCGGTTTCTTCGTCGTGCAGCCGGGCGAACTCGGCGTGGTGATGCGGTTCGGCAAGTATGTGCGCGATGCGCCGGCGGGCTGGGGCTACACCTGGCCATACCCGGTCGGTGCGGTGCAGAAGGTCAATATCGAGCGCATCAACCGCATCGATGTCGGCATGCGCATCGTCGACGACGCGCGGCGCGGCTCTACGGCGCGTGACGTGCCGGAAGAGAGCCTGATGCTGACCGGCGACGAGAACATCGTCGACGTCGATTTCGCAGTGCTGTGGAAGATCAAGCCCGAAGGCGGCGCCGGACAGTTCCTGTTCAACATCCAGAACCCTGAAGGCACCGTGAAGGCCGTCGCCGAAAGCGCGATGCGTGAAGTGGTCGGCCGCTCCAACATTCAGCCGATCCTCACCGGAGCCCGTCAGAACATCGAAAATGCAGTGCAGGAGCTGATGCAGAAGACGCTCGACGACTATCACTCGGGCATTCTGATCACCCAGGTGCAGCTGCAGAAGGTCGATCCGCCGACGCAGGTCATCGACTCCTTCCGCGACGTCCAGGCGGCCCGCGCCGACCTTGAACGCGCGCAGAACGAAGCCCAGACCTACGCCAACCGGGTGGTGCCGGAAGCCCGCGGCCGCGCTGCGCAGATCATGCAGAATGCGGAAGCCTATCGCGAGCAGACGGTCGCGGAAGCGACCGGTCAGACGGCGCGCTTCAATCAGATCTACCAGGAATACGCCAAGGCGCCCCAGATCACGCGCCAGCGGCTCTATCTGGAGACCATGGAGCGGCTGCTGAGCGGCACGGAGAAGATCATCCTCGATCCGGGTGCCGGTGGCGGGCAGGGCGTCGTGCCTTATCTGTCGCTCGACCAGAACCGTCCGCGGCCGGCGCAGCCGCAATCGCAGCAACCGCAAGCGCAGCGCCGCTAAGGGAGATTACCAAATGAAACTCCGTATTGCCGGCGGTGTGCTGCTGGTGCTGGCGATCGTGGCGGCCTTTGTCGCTTACAGCTCGCTGTTCACCGTCTACGAGACGCGCCAGGCGATCGTGATCCGGCTCGGTAACCCGATCCGAGTCATCACCGAGCCCGGCCTGCACTTCAAGGCGCCGTTCATCGACAACGTCGTCTATATCGACAAGCGCATCCTCGATCTCGAAAACCCGGCGCAGGAAATCATCGCGGCCGACCAGAAGCGTCTCGTGGTCGACGCCTTCGCCCGTTACAAGATCGTCAATCCGCTGCGCTTCTATCAGGCGATCGGCACCGTGCCGGCGGCCAATTCGCAGCTCTCGACCCTGCTCAACGCGGCGCTCCGTCGCGTGCTCGGCGAGTCCTCGTTCCAGGCTCTGGTGCGTGACGACCGCGATGCGCTGATGCTGCGCATCCGTCAGCAGCTCGACCGCGAGGCCGAACGCTACGGCATCAACGTGGTGGACGTGCGCATCCGGCGCGCCGACCTGCCTGACGCCAACAGCCAGGCGGTGTACCAGCGGATGCAGACCGAGCGTCAGCGCGAAGCCGCCGAGTTCCGTGCGCAGGGCTCGCAGCGTGCACAGGAAATCCGCTCGCGCGCCGATCGTGACGTCACCGTGCTGCTGGCCGAGGCCAACGCCAAGGGCGAGCAGATCCGCGGTGAGGGCGACGCCACCCGTAACCGGATCTTCGCCGAAGCCTACAGCAAGGATCCCGACTTCTTCGCCTTCTACCGGTCGATGCAGGCCTATGAATCCGGCCTTGGCCACAACGACACGCGGATGGTGCTGAAGCCGGATTCGGAGTTCTTCCGCTATTTCGTGGACCCGTCCGGCCGTATGCCGAATGCGGCTCCGTCGCAGGCGCCGGGCACGCCCGATGCGCCCACCGCTGCCGCGAGGTGACCTGTCTCGATCGATAGAAGTGGCGGATGTGGGACTTCATCGTCGCGATCGGGCTTGTGCTCGCGCTTGAGGGCTTGCTGTTCGCGGCGTTTCCCGGCGCCGCGAAGGAGGCCATGGCCAGCGTGCTTGAGACGCCGGACCCGATCCTGCGAGGGGTCGGGATCGTCTCCGCGTTGATCGGAATTCTGGTGATCTGGCTGGTTCGCGGTTGAGCGGTGTTTATGCGGTATGAGCCGCATCTGCGCCGCAATCACGTCCCCGTTGGTCCTTGGCTATTGCTCTTGCTTCACGGCCGGGACAGGGGCAGTGTGAACACGACCTGCAGGAGAATTTGAAGCCATGACGGCTCCTATCGCCATGATTCTCAATGCGTTTCGTCCGACCCTCGCCGCCGCGGCGGTGCTGGCGCTGACGCTACCCGTGCTGTCCGGCCCTGCGCAGGCGCGCGGCCCCGAGAAGATTGCCGACGTCGCCGAACAGGTGATCGACGCGGTGGTGAATATCTCCACCTCGCAGCGGGTCGAGGCCAACAACAATCGTCCTGGACGCCAGCCCGAGCGGCCCGGTCAGGACGGACCGGGAACCTCGCCGCAGGTTCCGCCCGGCTCTCCCTTCGAGGATTTCTTCAAGGACTTCTTCGAGAACCGCCGCGGCGGGCCGGGAGGCCCCGGTGGACAGGGCGAGAACCGCGCGCCGCGCCGCACGTCATCGCTCGGCTCAGGCTTCGTCATCGACGCCGGCGGCCTCGTGGTGACCAACAATCACGTCATCGCCGATGCCGAAGAGATCAACGTGGTCTTCAACGACGGCTCGCGTCTGAAGGCGGAGGTCATCGGCCGCGATCCCAAGACCGACCTTGCGCTGTTGCAGATCAAGCCGGACAAGCCGCTGAAGGCGGTGAAGTTCGGCGATTCCGACAAGGTCCGGCTTGGCGAATGGGTGATCGCGATCGGCAATCCGTTCAGCCTCGGCGGCTCGGTGAGCGCGGGCATCGTGTCGGCGCGCAATCGCGACATCCAGTCCGGACCCTATGACAATTACATCCAGACCGACGCCGCCATCAATCGCGGCAATTCCGGCGGTCCGCTGTTCAACCTCGAAGGCGAAGTGATCGGCGTCAACACCGCGATTATCTCGCCGTCGGGCGGCTCGATCGGCATCGGCTTTGCGGTTCCCTCCAAGGTGGCGATGAGCGTCATCGACCAGTTGCGCGACTTCAAGGAAGTGCGCCGCGGCTGGCTCGGCGTGCGCATCCAGCAGGTGACCGACGACATTGCCGAGAGCCTTGGCCTGAAGCAGGCGCGCGGCGCGCTGATCGCCGGCGTCGACGACAAGGGCCCGGCCAAGCCCGGCGGCATCGAGGCCGGCGACGTCATCGTCAAGTTCGACGGACGCGACATCAGGGAGATGCGCGATCTGCCGCGCATCGTCGCCGACACGCCGGTCGGCAAGGAGGTCGAGGTCATCGTCCTGCGCAAGGGCAAGGAAGAAAAGAAGACGGTGAAACTCGGCCGGCTGGAGGATGCCGAAAAGGCGCGTCCGGCGTCGGTGCAGAGCGATGCCAAGCCCGAGGACAAGACCGTGGTGCAGAAGGCACTCGGGCTCGACCTCGCCAATATCTCCACGGATCTGCGCAAGCGCTTCAAGATCAAGGAGAGCGTGAAGGGCGTGGTGATCACCGCCATCGACCAGAATTCGGCCGCCGCCGAGAAGCGCCTCAGCGCCGGCGACACCATCGTCGAGGTGGCGCAGGAAGCCGTCGGAACCACCGACGATTTCCAGAAGCGGATCGACAAGCTGAAGAAGGACGGGCGCAAGCTGGCGCTTCTGCTGGTCGCCAATCCGGAAGGCGAATTGCGCTTCGTGACGCTGAGCCTGCAGTAGGCTCTCTCACATCGCGGGGCGTGCGCCTTCGGGCGGACGCCCCCCGTGGCGGTTTATTCCGCCACGAACTCCTCCCGCCGGTAGCCCTGCAGATACAAGAGCGCGGTCAGGTCGCCATGGTCGATGCGCACCTGGGCTGCGGCGGCGACCGCGGGCTTGGCGTGATAGGCAACGCCGAGACCGGCCCGGCCGATCATCGCCAGATCGTTGGCGCCGTCACCGACGGCGATGGTCTTCGCCAGCGGCAGTTTGAGATAGCGCGCGACCTCCAGAAGCGTATCGAGCTTGGCCTCGCGGCCGAGGATCGGCTCCTCGACGAACCCGGTCAGGACATCGTTCTCGACCAGGAGGGTATTGGCGTGGTTCTCGTCGAACCCGATCATTTCCGCGATCTCCTGGGTGAACAGCGAGAAGCCGCCGGAAACCAGAACGGTGTGGGCGCCATGGGCGCGCATGGTGCCGATCAGCGCCCGCGCACCGGGCATCAGGGTGATGCGATTGGCGATCACCTCGCCGACCACCGACACCGGCAGGCCCTTCAGCAGCGCGACGCGCTCGCGCAGGGCCGGCTCGAACGCGATCTCGCCGCGCATCGCGCGTTCGGTGATGGCCGAGACATGGGCCTTCAGGCCGACGAGATCGGCGAGTTCGTCGATGCATTCCTGCCCGATCATGGTGGAATCCATGTCGGCGACCAGCAGGCCCTTGCGGCGATCGGCCAGCGGCTGCACGGCGATGTCGAGCGGGACCGCCCCGAGGGCGGCGCGCAGGTGTTCGGTCAAGGGCCGCAGGTCCGCCGGAGCGGGCGGCATGAAGGCGATATCGGCCGCGACGCCACGCGCGAGCCATTGCGTATCGGTGGCCTCGGGCAGCGCGGCCCGGGCGCGCGCAACGGTCTCGTCGGCGAGATGTGTCCCTGGGGCGGCGATGAGGGTGGCGACGTGGGTCATTGGGGAAGTTGTGGTGAGGAGGATCGCGCTTATCGCAGGGCCCATGAAGGCCGGCAAGTCACAGGCCGCCGTGTCCCGTCAGCTGGCTGCGATGATCTGAATTGAGCCCGGCGTGGCCGACGGGATGGCCGCGAGCAAGCTCGGGATCAATGGCAGAAGATCTGCCAGCCGGCTGGAGCGCCCGCGCAGGACCAGAACCGAAACGCGAAGACCGGCGGCACGGGCTTGATAAGGTAGATTGCCGTCGACGGTGACAAAGACGTCGAAGGTCTCCGACGCCCGCGCCAGCAACTCACCGTTCTTGAGTCCCGCCCATCCCATCTGATGAACGGTCGCCACATCGTGGCCAATGATTTCGTCGGCAAGCCGTCGGTCGACACACTCGTCGAGCAATATTCTCAAGACGCCGCTTCAACGATGCGGTCCTTGGCCTCCTCCAGGAAGGCGATGACCTGTTGGCGCGATACGGACGGAAAACCCTCGAGAAAATCGTCGATCGATTCGCCACCCTCCAGATAATCGAGCAGCGTCTGAACCGGTACCCGCGTTCCGCGGAAAACCGGGGCGCCGCTCATCACATCCGGATTGCATGTTACGGCCGATTGTCTCATCGACTACCTCATGGGCCTATTCTAGTTCAGATCGTCACGAGCCTTCAATCCGGCCGCATGAAACCGAATGTCATCCTGATCGCAGGGCCGACCGCGAGCGGCAAGTCGGCGCTCGCGGTCGAACTGGCCGAGCGCCTCGGCGGGGTCGTCATCAACGCCGATTCCATGCAGGTTTATCGCGACCTGCGGGTGCTGACGGCGCGGCCGAGCGTGGCGGAGGAAGCGCGCGTTCCGCATCTGCTGTTCGGGCATGTCGATGCGGCGATCAATTATTCGGTCGGCGCCTATGTCACTGACGCGGCGCGCGTGCTGGCGGATCTGCCGGCCAGCCGGCCGGCGATCTTTGCGGGCGGTACCGGGCTCTATTTCCGCGCCCTGACGACCGGTCTCGCCGCGATCCCGCCGATCGATCCGGCGATCCGCGAGCGGCTGCGGGAACGGCTTGCGCGCGAGGGCGTTGCGGCCCTGCATGCCGAACTCGCTTTGCGCGATGCCGACGCCGCCTCGCGCATCATGGTCCGCGACCGCTCGCGCATCCTGCGGGCGCTTGAAGTGCTGGAGGCCACCGGCCGCCCGATCGCCGACTGGCATCGCGACGGACTGCCGCCGGTCATCGATCCGGATCGGGCGATCAAGGTTTTCCTGCATCCCGAGCGAGACGAGTTGAAACGCAGGATCGAGACGCGCTTCGCCGCGATGCTGGGGGAGGGCGCGATCGAGGAAGTGCGCGCGCTCGCCGGGCGCGATCTGCCGGACACCTTGCCGGCGATGAAGGCGCATGGCGTACCCTGGCTGCGCCGTCATCTGAGCGGCGAGATTTCGCTCGATGAGGCCGCGGCAGGCTCGATCATGGACACCCGACGCTATGCCAAGCGGCAGGTCACCTGGTTCCGCAACCAGATGCCGGGCTGGACCTGGGTCGCCCCGGAACAGGGATTGGCGGCGGCGGAATCCTTGATGGAAGGCTGAACCGGATCGCCGGACGCCGCGACTGACCCTTCAGCCCGTCATGACCGTCCGTTGGTCTGCGGGGGCAGGAGAGAGCGCCATGATCTCGAGGATGCTTCAACTCGCCGGCAGCGCGGCGATCGCGGCCGGCCTGCTCGCCGCGCAGCCAGCCTTCGCACAGGACAGGAAGGTCGCGCTTGTGATCGGCAATTCCGACTACAGCAACGTGACCTCGCTGAAAAATCCGGTCAACGACGCGACCGACATGGGCGACGCGCTGCAGCGGATCGGCTTTCAGGTGACCGCGCTCAGCAATGCGCCGGTCGCGGATATGCGGCGCACGCTGAAGCAGTTCGGTGACAAGGCCAAACTCGCCGAAGTCGCGGTGGTGTTCTATTCCGGCCACGCGCTGCAATCCGATGGCGTCGCCTGGCTGCTCGCGACCGATGGACAGGCGCGCAATCTTGCCGACATCACCAAGGGCTCGCTGAGCCTGCCGGAAATCCTCGAACAGCTCGAAGGCGTCGAGAAGGCCGGCATGGTGTTCGTCGATGCCGCGCGCAACGATCCGTTCGGCGAGGCGCAGAAGCGGCTATTGCCGTCCGGCCTGAAGCGGCAGGTCGAGGAGCCTAAGAACATTCTGGTCAGCTTCGCCACCGGCGCGGGCCGTAAGGTCGCGGACGGCGAGGGGCGCAACAGTCCGTTCACCGCGGCGCTGCTCAGGCATATCGAGGAACCCGGCATCGAACTGATCGCGCTGATGAAGAAGGTGCGCGAGACAGTGTCAGGCGCAACAGGGGGCGAGCAGGTGCCGTCGTTCTATCTCTCGGCCGCCGACGACGCCTATTTCGTCGCCGCGCTTCCGAAGCCCGAGCCGGCTGCGCCGGTCGCCGCGCCGTCACCCGCGCCGGAGGCCGTGGCGCCGGGAGCCCCTGCCGCCGAACCCTCCGCAGCCCCGCAAGCCGCGATCCCGGCACCGCAGGCTGCTCCGGCAGCGCCGGCTGCACCCGCACCGGAAGCTGCGACCGCGCCCCAACCTGACGCGGCACCGGCGCCCGTCGAGAAGGCCGCCAAGGCTTTGCAAGCGCCTGTTTCCAGTCCTGTACCCGACGCTCCTGCCGTTGAAGCCGCAAGGCCCGCGGACGAGGCGGCCGCGTCGGACGCGACCGAATGAACGCGTGAAGACCTGGATTCGACCGACAGCAAGTCGAACCCATAAGGCGCCGGCTGCACGGGTTTCGCGGCTGATCATCTGCACGGCTGCTAGCCGATAGCGCGCGGCTATGTCCGATCGTCTCGAAAGACTGATCCGCTGGCTGAACGCCTGCCCGGGGAACAGCGGTGCGGTCAGTACGTTGGGGCTGCGACGGTTGTTGCGCGCATTCCCAACGTCTGACCCGCCCCGGATCCGGTTCGCAACCGGGGCATTCCGGGTGAGGTCGTCATGAACCTCGAGATCAGCGTGCTGTTTCGCGCCATCCCGCTGATGATGGGCGCGGTTTGTCTCGCATTCGGTCTTTATATTCTGTACGGCGGAACCGACGCCAATCACTACGTGGCGGGCCACGTCAATATCGCGCTGACGGCGATCTGTTATGCGCTGTTCACCACGGCGGCGACGATCATCCGCCAGCTCATCCACCGCTACAACGCAGTCTGGCAGGTTGTCCTCCCAGCGTCCGGCTATATCGTAGCGCTTGTGACGGTCTTCTGGGGTATCGCTCTGTTCGCCCAGAGCGATCTGCCGGAACATATCGTCGCCGGCCACATCGCGTTCGGAGTAGGACTGATCGCGATTTGCGTCAGCACGGTGGCGACCGCGTCCACGGTCTTCAGCCTCATTCCGGTCAGCGCGGCGCGCGATCCCGGCTCCGGCCCGCCGGAAGGCGCTCTGTCGAAAGGGGTGGCCTGGCAACTCATCGCAATCCCGTTGATCTGCGGGGCAATCGGATTCGTGATGACCTACCGTCTTCTGGTGCGCGGCGATGCGGCCGGCTATGTCGCCGGTCATGTGCTGTTCGGGCTGTCAGCGATCTGCGTCAGCCTTTGCGCTCTTGTCGCCAGCATCGCACGCCAGATCCGTAATGTTTTCAGTGAGGGCGAGCGCTATGCCTGGAGCTGGCTGGTCATCATCATGGGCACGATCAACATCCTGCTCGGCATTTATGTGCTGATCTCAAGCGAGCAGCCCTATCGTCTCGCACCAGGTATCGTGCTGATTGGCCTCGGTCTGATCTGCTACAGCATCCTGTCCAAGTCGCTGCTGCTGGCGCTCGTCTGGCGTCAGAGCTTTCCGCTGGCCAGCCGCATTCCACTGCTGCCGGTCTTCACGGCATTGACCTGCCTGTTCTTCGCCGCCTTCCTGTTCGAGGCGGCGGACACCAATTCCGGCTTCTTCGTGCCGTCGCGCGTGATGGTCGGACTGGGCGCGGTGTGCTTCACGCTGTTCTCGATCGTCTCGATCCTTGAGGCCGGCACATCGGGGTCGGGCTGATGCTGCGCGCCATCAGCCGGGTCATGGGCGGGGTTCAACCGCCTTTGGCCTTGAAGAAGAAGTCGTAGAAGGTGAACAGCACCTCGATCACGATCAGCAGCACGATCATCACTTCGAGGCGCGTGGCCCGGGCCGTGTCGATCAGATCGGTGAGGGCGCGGGCAGTCTCGCCGATCACCTCGATCTTGCGGGACAATGCCGCGGAGCGCTCCTTCAGTTCGTATTCGTCGGCGAGACGCGCATGCAGCCGTTCCAGATCGAAGCGGTCCCACAGCACGTCGGGCTTCTCGTCGACCTCGACGCGGCCGGTGAGCCGCTGACGCACCAGCAGCGACTGGCCGATCACCTTGACCATGTTGCTGCGTTTGGTCGGCGTGCGGCCGCCGGCGGCGAGCCTGGCGGCCAGCGGCTCGACGATATCGAACACGCCGCGGACTTCGCGCTCCTGATGCGACAGGACGACATTCTTGGCGAGCGCGTCGGCGATCACCACAAGCCGCGGCGGCGACAGATCCCTGACCCTGATCGAGCCGCCCGGATCGATCTGGTCGTCCTGATCGGCGTCGATCTCGATGGTCGCGATCTCGTCCTCGACGCGGGTCGCCGGGGCTATGATGCGCGGGCCGAGCCCGCGGATGGTCTCATCCTCCTCGATCGGCGACAGTCCGATCAGCACCGCAACCCCATAGCGGAACAGCACGACGTAACCGGCGCCGACGCGGAACGCGAGCGGCACGGTATTGATGACGTCGCTGCGTTCGAGGCCCGCGGTGTCAATCCGCTCGCCGAGCAGCAAACCGCGCGCGGTCAGGCGGGTGCGCGGGACCGTCGGAGCTTGTGGGGAAGGGGCAGCCACACCGCGCTCATTTCAGGGTCTTGAGCCATTCGTCGATCTGGCGGTCCGCGGTCTCGCGATCGATGCCGTAGCGCGCCTGGATGAAGCCGTTCAACGCCTCGCGTCGGCCGCGCGCCTCCTGCACCTCATTGTGGGTGAGCTTGCCCCAGCGCTCCTTGACCGCGCCCTTCATGCGCTTCCAGTTGCCGGACACCTTGTTCCAGGTCCAGCTCCGGAAGCCCTCCTTGGCCGGTGCGGATGCCGGGGCCGTTGCAGGTGCGGGCGTCTGCGCATATGCGACCGGAGCCGCGAGCAGTCCGGCCGCCAAGGCGACCGCCAGAATTCGTGATTTCACCATCGAAGCCTCTCACACTACGTTCCAGTGCAATCATAACCTCTGGCGGCGGTCTTGTTGATGACCCGCCCGCTTGACCGCGCGGGGTTTAGCCCTTATACCCCCACGCGCAACGTTCGTGCTGAGTTGAGCCATGTCGCGCAATTTTATTTCGCTCGTAATCGTAGGAAGGCGCATCGCCGGGGGTGGCTAAGACCATCCGCGCCGGGTGATGCGCCGTACCGAAGGGCCGAAAGGCCCTTTTTTGTTTCCAGACTGCGGGACGAAGCCGAATCCAGGTGGAGTAGTGACCATGACCAAGGAAATGACCGGCGCCGAAATGGTGATCGAGGCGCTCGCCGATCAGGGCGTCAAACACATCTTCGGTTACCCCGGCGGGGCGGTGCTGCCGATCTATGACGCCATTTTCCAGCAGGAGCGGGTCAAGCACGTGCTGGTGCGTCATGAGCAGGGCGCCGTCCATATGGCAGAAGGCTATGCCCGCTCCACCGGCAAGGTCGGCTGCGTGCTGGTGACGTCGGGACCTGGTGCCACGAATGCGGTGACGGGCCTTGCCGACGCGCTGATGGATTCGATCCCGATCGTGTGCATCACCGGTCAGGTGCCGACCCATCTGATCGGCAACGACGCGTTCCAGGAATGCGACACCGTCGGCATCACGCGGCCCTGCACCAAGCACAATTATCTGGTGAAGCGGATCGAGGATCTGCCGCGCGTGCTGCACGAGGCGTTCTATGTCGCCGCGAGCGGCCGGCCGGGCCCGGTGGTGGTCGACATCCCGAAGGACATCCAGTTCGCCAAGGGCACCTATTCGGGTCCGCAGAACATCAAGCACAAGACCTATACGCCGAAGATCAAGGGCGACCTCGACCGCATCAAGCAGGCCGTCGAGATGATGGCGAAGGCCAAGCGCCCGCTGTTCTATACCGGCGGCGGCATCATCAATTCCGGCAAGGAGGCCAGCCACCTGCTGCGCGAGCTCGTGAAGCTGACCGGCTTCCCGATCACCTCGACGCTGATGGGACTCGGCGCCTATCCGGCCGCCGATCCGCAATGGCTCGGCATGCTCGGCATGCACGGCACCTACGAAGCCAACATGGCGATGCACGACTGCGACCTGATGATCTGCATCGGTGCAAGGTTCGACGACCGCATCACCGGCCGGCTCGATGCGTTCGCGCCGTTCTCCAAGAAGATCCATGTCGATATCGACCCGTCCTCGATCAACAAGAACGTCAAGGTCGATGTGCCGATCGTCGGCGATTGCGCGCATGTGCTGGAAGACATGACGCGGATGTGGCGCACCGCCTCGGCGCAGCCGGACAAGAAGGCGATCGCCGACTGGTGGAAGTCGATCGACAAGTGGCGCGCCCGCAAGTCGCTCAGCTATCGTCCGTCGAACGACATCATCAAGCCGCAATACGCGATCGAACGGCTGTTTGCGCTGACCAAGGACCGTGACACCTACATCACGACCGAGGTCGGCCAGCACCAGATGTGGGCCGCGCAGTTCTACCAGTTCCAGGAGCCGAACCGCTGGATGACCTCGGGCGGCCTCGGCACCATGGGTTACGGCCTGCCGGCCGCGGTCGGCGTGCAGATGGCGCACCCGAAGTCGCTGGTGATCGACATCGCGGGCGAGGCGTCGGTGCAGATGACGATGCAGGAGCTTTCGACCGCGGTGCAATACCGGCTGCCGATCAAGGTCTTCATCCTGAACAACCAGTACATGGGCATGGTGCGCCAGTGGCAGGAATTGCTGCACGGCAACCGCTATTCGGAAAGCTATTCGGAGGCGCTGCCGGACTTCGTCAAGCTCGCGGACGCGATGCACGCGCATGGCATCCGCTGCCAGAGGCCCGGCGACCTCGACGAGGCGATCATGGAAATGATCAACATCGACAAGCCGGTGATCTTCGACTGCGTGGTCGATCAGAAGGAAAACTGCTTCCCGATGATCCCGTCAGGGCGCGCGCATAACGAGATGATCCTCGGCGATGCGGCGGAAAGCCTCGACGCGGCGATCACCGAAGAAGGCAAGATGCTGGTGTAGATGCCGCGTGCGCGGTGCAACCCTCTCCCCTTGAGGGAGAGGGTGGCGAGCGAAGCGAGCCGGGTGAGGGGTCCGGAACGCAACGTGACTAAGTTACCCCTCACCCGGCACGTTGCTCGCAATTGCTCGCAATGTGCCACCCTCTCCCTCAAGGGGAGAGGGTAGACGGAGCAAGGATCAACAGTCGTGAACGCAAACGTGCCATCCACATCGCATTATCCCGCAGCGCCCGTGGCGCAGACGATCGAGCGCCATACGCTGTCGGTGCTTGTCGACAACGAACCGGGCGTTCTCGCCCGTGTCATCGGCCTGTTCTCCGGCCGCGGCTACAATATCGACTCCCTGACGGTCTCCGAGACCGAGCACGAGAAGCATCTGTCGCGCATCACCATCGTCACCAGCGGCACGCCGATGGTGATCGAGCAGATCAAGCATCAGCTCGAGCGCCTCGTGCCGATACATCGCGTCATCGATCTCACCGTCGCCGGTCCCTCGATCGAGCGCGAACTCGCGATGGTGAAGGTGCGCGGCAAGGGCGATCATCGTGTCGAGGCGCTGCGCCTCGCGGATGCGTTCCGCGCCCGCGTGATCGACGCCACCACTGAGAGCTTCGTGTTTGAGATCACCGGCAAGAGCGACAAGATCGACCAGTTCGTGGAGCTGATGCTGCCGCTCGGCCTGGTCGAGGTGTCGCGCACCGGCGTGGTCGCGATCGGCCGCGGCCCGGAGGCGATGTAGCGGCCGCAAGCCGCCTGCGACCGCGTTTGCCGCGCGCGGCCGCCATCTCTATTGGCGTTTCAGGTCGTCATTATAGCCGCCGCAAAGTGACGTCAGGTGAATACGATCCAGGGATTTGCGCTGCGTCCCGTGCTGATTGCGATTGCCGCGGCCGGTCTGGCCGCCGGCTTTGCCGCGCATCTGTTGGGCCTAGGCGCCTGGTCCGGCATGATCTGGGCCGCGGCGGTGGTTCCGGTCCTTGCCGCCCTGGTCGTTGAGATCTGGCAGAGCCTGCGCGCCGGCAAGGTCGGCCTCGATATCGTCGCCGCGCTGTCGATGACTGCGGCGCTTGCGGTCGGCGAATATCTCGCCGCCGCCATTGTCGCCCTGATGTATTCCGGCGGCCAATATCTCGAAAGCTATGCGGAGCGCCGGGCGCGGCGGGACATGACGCAGTTGCTGGCGCGCGCGCCGCGCTTTGCGATGCGTCACCGCAATGGCGAGCTCGAGAAAATCCCGATCGATGCGATCGAGCCTGGCGACACGCTGCTGATCCGGCGCGGCGATATCGTCCCCGTGGACGGGACCGTCGCGGCCGGGTCGGCCACCCTCGATCAATCGGCGCTGACGGGGGAATCGGTGCCTGTTCGCCTTGAGGCCGGCGCCGAGGTGATGAGCGGCGCGACCAATGCCGGCGAGGCATTCGATCTGATCGGATCGCGCCGCGCCGCCGACAGCACCTATGCGGCGATCGTGCGGCTCGTCGAGCGGGCGCAGGAATCGCGGGCGCCGATGGCGCGGCTGGCGGATCGCTATTCGCTGGTGTTCCTCGCCGTCACCGTCGCGCTGGCCGGCGGCGCCTGGTTCCTCACCAGCGACCCGATCCGGGCGGTCGCGGTGCTAGTCGTGGCAACGCCGTGCCCGCTGATCCTGGCGGTCCCGATCGCCTGGGTGTCCGGCATGTCGCGGGCAGCGCGCAACGGCATCCTGGTCAAGAACGGTGCCGCGCTCGAAACCATGGGGCGGATGCGCGTCTTGGTCATCGACAAGACCGGGACGCTGACGGTCGGCCGGCCAGAGGTGAAGGAGGTCGTGACGCCCGCCGCGGCTGCGCCGGACGAGGTGCTGCGGCTGGCGGCCTCGCTCGATCAGGCCTCGAAGCATGTCGTCGCCGACGCGATCGTCGCCGATGCGCGGGCGCGGGGTCTCGCGCTCAGTGTGCCGACCGGCGTGTCCGAAACGCCAGGCGAGGGCCTCACCGGCATGGTCGACGGCCGCAAGGTCGCCGTTGGCGGACGCTCCTATGTGTCATCCCAGATGGGTACGCCGATCGCCCGCCCGCAGACGATTGCGCCTGGCATCGTCACGGTTTCGGTCGGGATCGATGGCGTCCACGCCGGCGAAATCGTGATGGCGGACCGGCTGCGCGCCGGCACCGGCGGCTTTCTGCAGAACCTGCGCAGGCTCGGCATTGATCGCATCGTGCTCGCCACCGGCGACCGCGCCGACGTGGCAAAGGCGGTCACCGCCGGACTCGATGTCGATGCGGTGCGATCCGAACTGACGCCCGACCAGAAGGTCATGGTGGTCCTGTCCGAACGCAAGAACGGTCCGGTGATGATGGCAGGCGACGGGGTCAACGACGCGCCGGCGCTCGCGGCGGCGGATGTCGGCGTCGCCATGGGTGCGCGCGGCGCCGCGGCCTCGGCGCAGGCCGCCGATGTCGTGCTGCTGGTCGATCAGGTGGACCGGATCGTGCCGGCGATGCGGATCGCGCAACGCTCGCGCCGGATCGCCTTGCAGAGCGTGATGGCCGGCCTCGGACTGTCGGGCCTTGCGATGGTTGTCGCCGCATTCGGATATCTGCCGCCGGTGCAGGGGGCGCTGTTGCAGGAGGCAATCGACGTGGCAGTCATTGCCAATGCGTTGCGGGCGCTGGGTGGAGGAACGCCCTCCGGCAATAACGCTTGATGGCGATCTTGCGGTTACGCAGCCGCGGCCCGATAACGGCTCAGCACGGGGGTCATGCAGCCGATGCCGATCGAGATGTTCACTGCGCTGGTTGGCTTCGCTGCCGCGATGGCGTTCACGCCGGGGCCGAACAACATCATGGTGACGGCGTCGGGGGTGAATTTCGGATTCCGGCGAACCATTCCGCATATCCTCGGCATCACCTTCGGCTTCTTCATTCTGGTCGCGGTCTGCGCCGCCGGTCTCGGTGCCGCCTTCACCGCGTTTCCGCCGCTGCAGACGGCGCTGAAGGCGGCCGGTGCGATCTATCTTCTGTGGCTGGCCTGGAAGATTGCGACGGCCGCGCCTGCATCAGCCGAACAGGCGCAGGTCGCCAAGCCGATTTCGTTCTGGCAGGCGGCGCTGTTCCAGTGGGTCAATCCCAAGGCTTTCGTGGCGGCGCTGAGCGCGATTGCGCTTTACGTGCGGCCGAGCCACTGGCTGGGCGATTTCACCGTGCTGCAGATCGTGTTCACAATCGCCACGATCCTCGCAGTCGGGACCTGGACCGGCTTCGGTGTCGCCTTGCGCCAGGTGTTGTCCAACCCGAAACACGCCCGCATCTTCAATATCGCAATGGCGCTGCTGCTGGTCGCGAGCATCGCGCCGATGGTGATTTGAGCGGTGTTGACTGTTCGATGTGACTTGTCCAACTGCTTGGCCGTCCACCCGGAACACGTAAGCCTCGACCATGCTCTCGCGCCGCGCCAAATATGCTCTCCGCGCCATGATCTATCTCGCCGGACGCCGCGGCGCCGCGCCGGTCTCGGTGCGCGACATCTCGGTGGATCTGAAAATACCGCGGGCATTCCTCGAGCAGATCTTCTCCGACCTCAAGCGCGCCAACCTTCTGGTCGCCACCCGCGGCAAGCAGGGTGGTTTTCTGTTGAGCCGGGTGCCCAAGGACATCAATCTGGCGGAAATCATCCGTCATATCGACGGGCCGCTGGCGCTTGCGCCCTGCGCGAGCCAGACGGCGTTTCGGCAATGCTCGGACTGCGTCGATTTGCGCATCTGCCAGCTACGACCGGCGCTGATCGCCGCCCGCGATGCGACGGCAAAAATTCTTGAAGAAACAACGCTGGCGCAGGCGGCCGAAGAAAAATCACCTCCCAAGCTCCCCGAATAAACAATACTATTCTGATTGATTTAGTCAGAATTTGATGGTCGGATCATCGCGGGGCTGGACGGGCGTGCCCGTCGATTCCTGTGACGTGGGGGAGCATCGGAGGCGCGGTACGAGGCCGCCGGCATTCCTTTCTGGTCACATCGCAAACCATGAATGTCGGGGAAACGGCCGCCACGGCCGCAACCCGCGACTCGTGCCGGGCGTTGATGCTCCGGCCGAAGGAGGTGGCAGATGCGTCTTCTGGCTTCAGCAATCGCAATAGCGGCGATGACTGCGATGACACAGTTCGGCGGCGCGGGTAGCGCGAACGCGCAGAATGCGCTGGTCAACGTCTCCTACGATCCCACCCGAGAACTCTATCGCGACTACAGCGACTATTTCATCAAGTACTGGAAAGAGAAGACCGGCAAGACGGTGGAGATCACCAACAGCCACGGCGGCTCCGGTGCGCAGGTGCGTTCGGTGATCGAAGGGCTGCCCGCCGATGTCGTGACCTTTCCGCTCGAAGGCGACGTTCTCGGCATCGAGCAGAAGGGCCTGATCAATCCCGGATGGAAGAGCAAATTCCCGGCGGATTCATCGCCCTACACCTCGACCATCGTGTTCCTTGTGCGCAAGGGCAATCCGAAGAACATCAAGGATTGGGACGATCTGGCCAAGCGCGGCATCTCTGTGATCACGCCCAATCCGAAGACCTCCGGCGGCGCGCGCTGGAATTACCTCGCGGCCTGGGCCTACGAACTGGACCGCACCGGGGGCGACCAGAAGAAGGCGCAGGACTTCGTTGCAGCGATCTACCGCAACGTGAGGGTGCTCGATACCGGCGCGCGCGGATCGACCAACACCTTCGTCCAGAACAAGGTCGGCGACGTGCTGATCGCCTGGGAAAACGAGGCGCTGCTGTCGCTCAAGGAGTTCGGCGCAGATTATGAAATCGTTGTGCCGTCGGTCTCGATCCTCGCCGAAGTGAAGGTGGCGATCGTCGACAAGAATGTCGACAAGAAGGGCACGCGCGAACTGGCCAAGGCCTTCCTCGACCAGCTCTATTCGCCCGAAGCGCAGAAGATCTTCGCCAGGAATTTCTACCGTCCCGGCAAGCCGGAACATGTCGATCCCGCCGATCTCAAGGCGTTCCCAAAGGTCAAGCTGGTCAAGATCGACGACGTTTTCGGTGGATGGGCCAAGGCACAGCCCACCCACTTCGACAACGGGGGCATTTTCGACAAGATATACTCCAAGGATTGACGCAAGCCTCGCGAGCGAACTTGCGGGCCGTGGGGCACCACCACTCCTCACGGCCCGCGTCATTCTGTCGTCAGGAGCGATTTCGTCATGGCGGGCATTCGGTTCCGGGAAGCCAGCATCATTCCGGGGTTTCGGCTGACCTTCGGATTCACGATCTTTTACCTCTCGCTCATCGTGCTGATCCCGATCGTCGGTCTCTACATCAAGACGTTCGAACTCGACTGGGACCGCTTTTCCGCCATCGTCACCGGACCACGGTTCCAGGCGGCCCTGAAGCTGAGTTTCGGCGCATCGATGCTCGCCGCGCTTTTCAATGTCGTTATTGGCGTGATGATCGCCTGGGTGCTGGTCCGTTACCGCTTCTTCGCAAGGCGTCTGCTTGATGCGATCGTCGATCTGCCGTTCGCCTTGCCGACGGCGGTGGCCGGTATTGCTCTGACGGCGCTCTATGTTCCGCAGGGCTGGTTCGGGCAGCTGTTTTCGCCGTTCGGCATCACCATCGCCTACACGCCGGTCGGCATCTGGATCGCGCTGGTCTTCATCGGCCTGCCGTTCGTCGTCCGTACCGTCCAGCCGGTGCTGGAGGACTTCAACAGCGAGGTCGAAGAGGCCGCGGCGACGCTCGGCGCATCGCGTCGCACCACCATCTTGCGGATCATCTTGCCGCCGCTGATCCCGGCGATCCTCACCGGCTTCGCGCTCGCCTTCGCCCGCGCGGTCGGCGAATATGGCTCGGTCATCTTCATCGCCGGCAACATTCCGCGACAGACCGAAATCCTGCCGCTGCTGATCGTGTTCCGGCTGGAGGAGCGTGACTACGCCGCCGCCGCCGCCATCGCCGCGGTGATGCTCACCATCTCGTTCGTCATTCTGCTGCTGATCAATCTGGTGCAGGTCTGGAGCTACAGGAGGTTCGGCCATGGTTGATACGACAACAGCCGTGCCCGGACCGCGCACCCTCACGTCTCCGATCAGCGAAACGCGGCCGGTCCGGTTGGCGCTGATCCTGCTCAGCGTCGTCGTGATGGCGGTATTTCTAATCGCGCCGCTGATCGCGGTGTTCGCGCAGGCGCTCAGCCTCGGTATCGGTCCCGCGCTCGCAACGTTCCGCGATCCGGAGGCGATTGCCGCGATCCAGCTGACGCTGCTGGTGGCCGCGATTGCGGTGCCGTGCAATCTCGTGTTCGGCGTGGCGGCGGCCTGGTTGATCGCCAAGTACAAGTTTCCTGGTCGCGCGCTTCTGATCTCGCTGATCGACCTGCCGTTCTCGGTGTCGCCCGTGGTCGCAGGTCTCGTCTATGTGCTGCTGCTCGGGCCGTTCACGCCGATCGGCGCCTGGCTGCTTCAGGACTTCGGCGTGCGGGTCATCTTCGCCGTACCCGGTGTCATTCTGGCGACGATTTTCGTCACCTTTCCCTTCATCGCGCGCGAACTGATCCCGCTGATGCAGGATCAGGGAACCGGTGACGAGGAAGCCGCGCTTTCGCTCGGCGCGTCCGGCTGGCAGACTTTCTTTTACGTGACGCTGCCCAACGTGAAATGGGCGCTGCTGTACGGCGTGCTGCTCTGCAACGCGCGCGCCATGGGTGAATTCGGCGCCGTGGCGGTGATCTCTGGCAAGCTGCGGGGCGAGACGGTTACGATGCCGCTGCAGATCGAACTATATTATCAGGAGTTCAGGGCCCTGGCGCAGGTCGGCGCCTTCAGCATGGCGGCAGTGCTCGCCGGTCTCGCGCTTCTGACCCTGATGATCAAGACCTGGCTGGAATGGCGATATGCCGACCAGCTCGCCGCAACGCGTAGCGGACATTGAGGAGGAGGGGGATCATGGAACTCACGATCAGAAATGTCCGCAAGGAGTTCGACCTCTTCCCGGCCTTGCACGATGTGTCGCTCGACATCCGGTCCGGCGAGCTGATCGCGCTGCTGGGGCCGTCCGGATCGGGCAAGACGACATTGCTGCGGCTGATCGCCGGTCTCGATTTCCCGACTGAGGGCGCGATCCTGTTCGGCGACGAGGATGCCTCCTTCAAGTCGGTGCAGGAGCGTAATGTCGGCTTCGTGTTCCAACACTATGCGCTGTTCCGCCACATGACGGTGGCGGACAACATCGGTTTCGGACTGAAGGTGCGGCCAGGCGCTACGCGGCCGCCCAAGGCCGAGATCCGCCGCCGTGCCTCCGAGCTTCTGGACCTCGTGCAATTGTCCGGGCTGGAGAAGCGCTATCCGAACCAGCTTTCCGGCGGCCAGCGCCAGCGCGTCGCGCTCGCCCGGGCGCTGGCCATCGAGCCGCGCGTGCTGCTGCTCGATGAGCCTTTCGGCGCGCTCGATGCGCAGGTGCGCCGCGAACTGCGGCGCTGGCTCCGGGAGATCCACGATCACACCGGGCACACCACGGTCTTCGTCACCCACGACCAGGAGGAGGCGCTGGAACTCGCCGACCGCGTGGTGGTGATGAGCCAGGGCCGCATCGAGCAGGTCGGCACCGCCGACGAAGTCTACGACAACCCGAACTCGCCCTTCGTCTACGGCTTCATCGGCGAGTCCAGCTCCCTGCCGGTGCGCGTCGAAAATGGCCAGATCTGGCTGGGCGACCGCACGATCGGCCTGCCGGTCGAGGGCGTCCCCAACGGCAGGGCCGCGTTGTATTTCCGTCCGCACGACGTCGAGCTGCTGGATGGAAACGGTGGGATCGCAGGTACTGTCGCGGCCTCACGCCGCGTCGCCGGCACCAAGCGGGTCGAGCTGGAAGTCGGGCAGAGCCGCGTGGAAATCGAGGTCCCGGCGGCGCATCCGGCCGCGAATGCCGCCCGGATCGCGTTCCGGCCGAAGCGCTGGAAGCTGTTCTCCGAGGCGGGAACGCCGCAATTTCAGGCGGCGCCGGTCGAGCCCCGTGTCTTCACCCAGTCCCCGCGCCTGCAGGTGGTCGCGTCCTGACACCGCGCCCGGGCCGACCGCCCAGCCGGGCCGGCAGCGCCCGCGACTGGCGCCGGGGCAGGGGCGCCGCCGCGTCTGCGGACTTGCCGCCGCCGTCCCGGCCCCCTAGAAACCCCTGCGAACCGCGCCGGAACCGCCTCCGGTGTGTCTTAGGAGACGCGGCCGGGAGCCGCCATATCAGGGGTTTATGATGCGCGTTTATTACGACCGGGATGCCGACCTGAACCTGATCAAGGGCAAGAAGGTCGCCGTCGTCGGCTATGGCAGCCAGGGTCATGCCCACGCTCTCAACATGCGCGATTCCGGCGTGAAGGACGTTGCGATCGCGCTGCGCAAGGGTTCCGCTTCGGCCAAGAAGGCCGAAGGCGAAGGCTTCAAGGTCATGGAAGTCGCCGAGGCCGCCAAGTGGGCCGACGTGGTGATGATGCTCACGCCCGACGAACTGCAGGGCGACATCTATCGCGAGCACCTGCACGGCAACATGAAAGAGGGCGCGGCGCTGCTGTTCGCGCACGGCCTCAATGTCCATTTCAACCTGATCGAGCCGCGCGCCGATCTCGACGTGCTGATGGTCGCCCCGAAGGGCCCCGGCCATACCGTGCGCGGCGAATATCTGAAGGGCGGCGGCGTGCCGTGTCTGATCGCGATCGACAAGGACTCGTCAGGCAACGCCCATGATCTCGGCCTGTCCTATGCCTCCGCGATCGGCGGCGGCCGCGCCGGCATCATCGAGACCACCTTCAAGGAAGAGTGCGAGACCGACCTGTTCGGCGAGCAGGCTGTTCTTTGCGGCGGCACGGTGGAACTGATCCGCGCCGGCTACGAGACGCTGGTGGAAGCCGGCTATGCGCCGGAAATGGCTTATTTCGAGTGCCTGCACGAGTTGAAACTGATCGTGGACCTGATCTACGAAGGCGGCATCGCCAACATGAACTACTCGATCTCGAACACGGCCGAGTACGGCGAATACGTCACCGGCCCGCGCATCATCACGCCGGAGACCAAGGCCGAGATGAAGCGCGTGCTGAACGACATTCAGTCCGGCAAGTTCACCCGCGACTGGATGCTCGAGAACAAGGTCAACCAGGCCTCGTTCAAGGCGACCCGCGCCCGCGCGAACGCCCATGACATCGAGAAGGTCGGCGAGAAGCTCCGCGAGATGATGCCCTGGATCAAGAAGGGCGCTCTGGTGGACAAGTCGAAGAACTGATCGTCGGCGTAGTTGCCGGCGACGCGTTCGCCGGCATTCGCTCTCCTGATCCGTTCGTCCCCGCGAAAGCGGGGACGAACTGCCAAGTCCAGCCTGAAACCGCTTCAGTTCGTAAACAGCGCGCGCTGGTCGTCGCTCTTCAGCGCCTTGCGCGCCAGATAGTCGAACGTCAGTTCGACGATCTTCGGCTTGAGCAGAAAATCCCCTGCTTCCCGCGCCTTGTCGGGGTCGACGGGTTTCAGCGTGCCTGCCGCGGATGCCGTCAGTTGCAGGGCGGCGGCGCGTTCGAAGAAGAACGCAAGATAGGTTGCCTCCTCGATCGTCTCGCCGGCCGCGATCAGCCCGTGGTTTGCAAGCAGAACGGTTTTCTTGCTGCCGAGCGCTTCCGAGATGATGATGCCCTCCTCATCGCCGATCGGCAGTCCGGGCCACTCCGGCAGATAGGCGCATTGATCCTGAAACATGCACATGTCCATGTGCGCCACGATCAGAGGCTGGCCGATCATCGACAGCGCCGATGTGGCCCGCGGGTGCGTATGCACGATCGAGCGGACATTCGGCTTTTCCTTGTAGATCCAGAGATGAAACCGCGTCGCCGGATTGGGAATGCCGTTTCCCTCGATGACGTTGAGGTCATCGTCCACGACAATGAAGTCCGAGGGCTTCGCCTCGTCGAACTCGGTGCCGAGAGGCAGCGTCAGAAAGCGGTCATCGCCGAGACGCGCGGTTAGCTGGCCGGCGAGCCCGGCGAAATGCCCTTCGGCGGCGAGGATACGCGCCGACAGCGAGATTTTCTGAAGATCGGTCCAGTCGTTGCGGTGCTCCAGGGTTTCCAGACTGGCTTCCGCGCGAGCCGTGTGATGGCTCTTCCCGATCTGCGTCTTCAGGGCCGTGGCTGACATGGCTCTCCACCTTTTTCGCTGAACGTTTCATCCCTTGGGCATCAACCTTCCCGCGGCAGGCGACACAACGCAAGGACACAACGCCAGCGGCTATGGCGGGGGATTTGCGGTCCAACTTTTCTTCCCACGGCGGTGGGGTGATGCAGGAGAGGCCGGCTCATTTTTGACCTTTTGCCATCTCTCCCTATGGTAGATATTGTGCAATATTCTCGTAATGATGGTGGCATTGGGGGCACGCATGACCCGCGACCAGATGATGGCTGTGATCCAGCAAGCTTATACCGCGCGCGCGCGTGGCGATGTGAAGGCGATCATCGAAGCGTTCACGCCGGATGCGACGTTCGCGCTCAATGCCGCTCCGCCGCAGGCTTGCCTGGCGGTCGACACCAGAGGCTGCGACGGCCTGCATGCCGCCTTGCGCGCACTGGTCGATGCGTTCGAGTTTCAGAAACTCGATATCGTCGACACCATCATCGAGGGGTCCAAGGCCGTCGTCCGGATCCACCTCACCGTGAGGTCCCGCGCCACCGGCCGTACTGCGGTGACCGAAGCCCTCGACCTGCTCGAATTCCGCGACGGCAAAATCGCGTCCTATACGCAGTTTCTGGACACCGCGACCGCCGACGGGCTTATCGCGAAATCGGCGTTTGCCAGCTAGGTATGGAATCGACCTGAGCCACAGGCGGTTATGGGCCCAGCGGTTGAAGCGGATGTAGACCGTCGTATAGGGGCCCACGCCGCCGCTTCGAAATCGCTATTGGGCGGGATGATCTGCGGCGACTTGCCGTCCGGTTCCAGTCATGCCCCTTGAGCCTTCATGCCGCTTGAGCCTTCATGCTCCTTGGGCCTTCATGGCCTTGGAGATGCCGGTCGCCCTCCGCATCATGCCGTCGAAGGCACGGTCGGACAGGATGCCGCGCAAGAAGATCATCGGCTTGGCCCCGAAACCGATTGCATAGCGGGTCTTGGGTTTGCTCGCTGTGACAGCCTTGGCGATGGTGTCGGCAACGATCTGTGGCGGAGACTGCCGTTTTACGCTGGCTTCACCGATCATGGATTGCGCCATGGCATTCGCCTGCACTGCATAGGGACCGTGACCCGAGGTCTGAAGCAGCTTCTCGGCGGCGATGCCGCTCCATTCGGTCTTGATACCGCCGGGCTCGATCACGACCACGTTGATGCCGAAGGGTTGCACTTCCATGCGCAGGCAGTCGCTGATCGCCTCCAGTGCGAACTTGGTGCCGTGGTACCACGCGCCAAGAGGCGTGTGAATCTTGCCGCCCATCGAGGTAATATTGATGATCGTGCCGGAGCGCTGAGTACGCATATGCGGCAGAGCAAGCTGGATCAGTCGGACGGCGCCGAAGACATTGACGTCGAACTGGGCGCGCGCCTCTGCCATCGGCACATCCTCGACGGCGCCATAAGAGCCGTAGCCGGCGTTGTTGACCAGCACATCGATGCGGCCCGACTGCGCGATGATCGCGTTGATCCCCGCCTGCATTGAGGCATTCTCGGTGACGTCCATTGCCAGGATCTGAATGCCGGACTTGGTCAGGTGCTGCATGCGGTCGACGCGGCGCGCAGCGCCGTAGACCGTATAGCCAAGGTCCTTGAGCTTGAGGGCGGTGGCCTCTCCGATGCCCGAGGAAGCGCCGGTGACGAGTGCGACTTTGTTGGCCATGTGCCGCGTTCCTATTGTTGGAAGCGATTGGTCCTGGCGGCCTTGTTCGAGGCGGTCGCGTCTTCTGGAGTGCAGACTGGTTCTGGAATGCACGCTGGCCACGGCGATGGCTTACGGCATTGGTACCCTTGCACAACTTATGATGCCGACGATCTGGCGCAAGACGCCCAGTGGGATCGTCATGCCCGGGCTTGACCCAGGCGTCCATCTTCTTGCGAAGAGGATGGATCGCCGGGTCAAGCCCGGCGATGACAGCAGCCTCGATTCCATCGACTTTGCGTTTGCTGATTTCCGCGGCCGTCGAATTGAAGGCCGGTGCCCTTTGGCATCGGCCTTTTGCTTTTCGGCTGTTGTCCTGAAACGCGATCGGGCCTTTTTCGTCAGAAGGCGGGCTTGCCTCCCGGACGCAGACTGACCGCGAAGCCCTGATTGATCGCCGAGAACATCTGGTAGAAGCCGGTGACGACGACCAATTCGACAAATCCCTTCGTGCCGAAGCTGGCGATCGCCGCGGACTGAGCCGCTTCCGGCACATTCTGCCAGGCGAGCGCTGTGCGGATCACGGGCTCGGCGATGCTGTAGGGCTCCGGCAGCCTGACATGATCCTGCGTACGGATCGCCTCGATCACGTCATCGGGGATACCTGCGGCACGTGCATGCTCGACATGATCGGTCCATTCGAACGAGGCGCCACACGCCCGCGCCACCATGAGCACCGCGAGCTGATAGATTTCGCGCGGCAAGGCGCCTTCGAATTTCAGGAAATAGCCGAGCGCCTCGATCTTCTCCGCCAATATCGGATGATTCATCAGCGCGAGATAGGGGCCGTCGAACGGCGCACCCATCGCCGCGCGATGTGCCTTCAGGCGTTCGTAGATCGCGCGGTCGGCGGGCGATGCCTTGGCCGGGTCGAAGGGGAGCGGCGCCATTTTCGTTACTCGTGATAGGACCAGCGATTGGCTTCCTTGGCGAAGTCATAGACCGGAGTCGGTGAATTCTTGTCGGTCTTGAAATCGATCAGCATCGGGCCGTCGGTCGCGACCGCGCGATTGAGAGCGGGTTCGATTTCCTCCGGTGTCCGCACCGTGGCGGACGGCAGCCCGAGCGCTTTTGCAAAGCCGGCCCAGTCGTGATCGGGAATTGAGGTCAGTTCCGCCGGAACCGGACCGAGCTCATGCGCGCGCAGCCAGACATTGCCGAGCGCGCTGTTGTTCAGCACGACGAAGGTCACCGGCAGCTTGTAGCGGGCTGCCACCGCGATCTCCATGCCATGCATCTGCATGCAGCCATCGCCGGTGATCAGCGCGACCCGCGTACCGGGCCGCGCGCAGGCCGCGCCGATCGCGGCCGGGATGCCCCAGCCCATCGGCCCGAGATTGGTTGCGGACAGATAGGTCCGCGGGGCGTAGGAATCGAAGTAATGACCGGCGAAGGCGCGGTGAGCGCCCGAATCCACGAGCGCAATGGCATCGCGCGGCAGCGCCTTGCGGAGTGCGCCGACGACCCGCGCCGGATGCAGCGGAACCTGTTTGCTGTCGAGATTCTCGATGTCGTAGAGGCGCGGCCCGGAGCGAATGGCGGTAATCCAGCGCTTGCGCTCCGCTGTACCGGCTTCGAGTGCCGCGGCGTTGTTGTCCTGCGACATGATCTCGAGGAAGGCACCGCAATCGCCGACGACGCCGAGACCGGAGGCGGTCTCGATCGCGACCGCCTTGGCGGAGAGGTTGACGCTGATCATGCCGCGTGCCGGCTTCAGCGCTTGTGACCAATGCATGGTGTCGCGTTCGTTCAGGCCGGATCCCAGCACGATCAGCAGATCGAGGTCGGGTGACAGCAGCGCGGCTGTCGCGTGACGCGTCCCGGCATAGCCGAACACGCCGAGCGACAGAGGATGATCCTCCGGAAAGACGCCCTTTGCGCGCAGGGTGGTCGCGACCGGGACGTTGAAGCGCTCGGCGAAGGTCATCAGCGCCGCATTGGCTTCGTCGTGTTCGACGCCAGCGCCGGCCAGAATGGCGACACGAAGCGCGGGTTTCTGTCCGGGGCCGCCGCGCAGACGTTCCAGCGCACGGTCCGCCATGCCGGTATCGATGCCACGGGAAAAGAACAGCGCCGGATCGAGCGGGACATGGTTGGCGTCGACATTGCCGGTGAGAACGTCGTGCGGCAGCGACAGGTGAACCGGACCGGCCGGCGGGCCGATCATGTCCATCAGGGCGTGGCGAAACAGATGGGGCAGATTGCGCGCGCTGTCGATCGAGGTGGAGAAACGCGTCACCGGCGCTGCGAGGGCCGGATCATCGAACGTCTCGTAGCTGGCGTCCTGGAACGCGCCGAGGCCCTCCATCGCGACAGAAACCTCGCCGCTCATGACCAGGACGCGCGACGAATCGGTGAGCGCCGCTTCCATGGCGGTGATCATGTTGCCGAGGCCCGGGCCCCCAATGCCGAGCGCCGCACCGAAGCGGCCACTGGCGCGGGCATAGCCGTCCGCCATGTAGGCCGCGCCGCCTTCCTGTGCGGCGACGATCGGCTTGATCGCCGGAAAGCGGCCCAGCGCCGGCAGGAACGGATCGACAAGACCGCCCGGAACCATGAACAGATGATCGATCTTTTCGCGGATCAATGCATCGAGGATGTAATCGGTACCGAGGGGCATTCGTCTCGCTCATTCAGGATGGGGCATTAACGACGCGCATCGTCGCGACGCGACGGTGCGGCTCATGCGTTGTGCGTGACGAATATTAAGGAGTGATGTCGAGCTTACCGCGCAGTCTCACGATGCGCGCGTTCCGCATCGACCATCGCTCGGCGCAACTGCTCCTTGTTCCTTTTCACGGCGGAGGCGCGGAATACGGTTTGCCGGCGCTTTGGCAGACGTGCCGCTTTGATCGCTGCGTCAGAACGCCCGATATAATTTCGCTTGCAATTGCATATGCAATTGGGTGCTATGCCCCGCCGGTTCTGGTTTTGATGCTTTCATATGTCTGGGGGCTGTTGATGCCGTCGTTTTTGCGTTTGCTGATTTCCGCCGCCGTCGCCGTTATTCCCGCCGTGGCGTCGGCCCAGACCTTTCCTTCGCGTCCGATCGAGATCGTGGTGCCGTTCCCGGCCGGGGCCAGCAGCGATCTGGCCGCGCGTCCGCTCGCCGAGGCGATGGCGAAGGCGCTCGGGCAGCCGGTGCTGGTTGCAAACAAGGATGGCGCTGCCGGCACTATTGGCACCACTGCGGTGGCGACCGCAAAGCCCGACGGCTACACGCTCGGATTCTCCGCCATGGGCGTCGTCAGCGCGCAACCGCATCTGCGCGATAACCTGCGCTACGACGCGGCGTCTTTCGACTATATCTGCCAGGTGACCGACGTCTTCGTGGTCGCTTCGGTGGCGAACGACAGCCCGCACAAGAGCTTCCCGGAACTGGTCGCCTATGTTCGCACCTATCCGGACAAGGTGACTTACGGCCATCCCGGGCCGGGCACGGTGCCGAACCTTTTGATGCTGTATCTCTCCAGCGAGAACGACCTGAAGCTGACCGCGGTGCCATTCCGCGGCGACGCGCTCGGTTTCAATGCGCTGCTGGGCAATCATATCGATGTTCTGATGTCGGCGGATGCGACGGTGACCGGCAAGAATGTGCGCACGCTCGCGGTGTTCGGCGACAAGCGCCTCGCGGCAATGCCCGATGTGCCGACCACAAAGGAGCTTGGCCTTGGCTCGGGCTTCGGCACTCCGAATGCGCTGTTCGTGCCGAAGGGCCTGCCGCCGGAGGTGCTGGCGAAGCTGCGTTCGGCCTGCGCCACCGCGCTGAAATCGGACGCGACGCTCGAGGTCCTGAAGAAGGCGCGGCAGAACGTGAGCTATCTCGATGGGCCGGCCCTTGCCGAGCGGGTCACGCGCGACTCCGACGCCATCGGCGCGCTGATCAAGAAGATCGGGCGGCCGAAATAGCATGGCGTGCAAGCCCGCGTCCCGGCGTGACGGTGCGCAAGCGTTCGATCTCGAACGCTTCGAGCCGTTCCATATCAATTCGCTGGCGCGCCGCTTCAACGGCCGGCTGGAAAAGGCGTTCCGCGGCAAGCGTCTGTCGATCCACGACTGGCGCCTGCTGGCAACGCTGGCGAACACCTCGCTGACCCGGCCGGCGGACATTGCCGACTATATCGCGACCGACCCGTCCACCCTGAGCCGCATGATCGACCGCTTCGTGCGCGCCGGCGCGATGGAGCGGCGCAAGCCGGCCGGCGAAGCCCGCATCACCGAACTGGTGCTGACAAAATCTGGTCGTTCGCTCTACGAGGCGGCGTTCGAACTGATTGCTGCGGAGCGCGATCGCCTCACGGGCGCGCTCACCGCGGCCGAAAAGCAGCAATTCCTGCGGCTGCTGGTGAAGCTCTGCGACACCTATGAGCCCGCGGCCGTGCCGGACCGCAAGACGTCGGCGGCCTGATACCCCTGGAGACTGAGGCGCATGCGCGAATACCGCGATCACTATTTTCCCAACACCGAGGCGCTGGCGCCCGACGAGATGCGCGTCGTTGCGCTCGGCACCGGGCGGCCGTATCTACGCCGCGACCAGGTCAATACCGGCTGGCTGGTCGAACTCGGTAACGGCGACAAGTTCCTGCTCGATTTCGGCTTCGGCACGCAGAAGAATTTTGTCGCGCTGGAAATTCCCTACAACGCCATCACCGCAGTGATCGCGACCCATCTGCACACCGACCATGTCGGCGACTTCATGCAGATCCGGCAGGGCGGCTGGGCCGGCGGACGGATGCATCCACTGCAGGTCTACGGGCCGTCTGGCAAGATCCCCGAGCATGGCATGAAGCATTTCGTGCGGCACCAGATCGAGTCGCTGCGCTGGGATGCTGACACGCGCCACGGCCTGCTGCCGCTGGTCGGCTCCGAGGTCGATGTGCACGAATTCCCGTATGACACGGTCAACGTGATCTATGACAGCAACGGCGTGAAGATCACCGCGTTTCCGGCGGTGCACATCTACGACGGGCCGGTCTCGCTGCGCCTCGAATGGAACGGGCTGACGCTGGTCTATTCCGGCGACACCACGCCGTCGTGGTTCATGGTGGAGAACGGGCAGGGCGCCGATCTCCTGATCCACGAGACCTTCGACCGCTGGCAGGTGATGATGGAGCGCGCCGGTTACGACGAGCGCACGGCGCGCGGTGTGTGCACGGTCGCCCATTCCGACCCGGAGGAGGCGGGCCGGGTGCTGGCGCTGTGCAAGCCGCGCCTTGCGGTCGGCTACCACTTCTACAACGATGACGACACGCTGCCGGGACATCTCGAAGCCGTGCGCCGGGCCTACGACGGGCCGCTGGTCTTCGCGCGCGACTTCATGGTGTTCAACTTGACGAAGGATCAGGTGAAGGCGCGGATGGCGGTGACGGCCGGCACCACCTGGCCGAACAAGGAATTCCACGACGACGGATTCAAGAAGCTGCCGCGCGGCGAGAAGCTGAAGATGTCGCAATGGCTGCTGGACAAGGTGATGTTTCCGAAGGGGTGATCTTTTTCACCTCCCCCTGAAAGGGGGAGGTCGACGGCCGGCGCGAAGCGCGGGCCGTCGGGTGGGGGTCAAGTTTCCTTTTTGCCAAGGCAAAGACCCCCACCCCGACCCTCCCCCTTTCAGGGGGAGGGAGTCTCGGCACCGAGCCTGCGGCCCATCCACCGCGCCACCGCGTCCGGTAATTCGCCCTTGTTGGCGCGAAGATTGGCTTCGCGCATCAGTGTCACATCGATCGCGCCGGTGAGGGGCTTGAGCGCCGCAAGCAGCGCCTTGTCGTTGCGGCGCTTCGGCGACACCAGCAGCACCGCGTCATAGGGCGGGATCACGCCCTTCGGATCGTCCAGCACCACGAGGTCATACTGTGCGACGCGACCGTCGCTGGTGTAGGCCGAGATCACGTCGACCTCGTTGCCGACCGCCGGATACATAAATTCCGCCTGCATCGCGCGCTGCGCCTTGAAGTTCAGGCCGTAGGCCTCGCGGATCGCGGCCCACTCCGGGCGACCGAAAAACTCGTAATCGCCGGCGATGGTCAGTTGCGGCGCGTGGCGGGCGAGATCGGCGAGGCTGCGGATGCCGAGCCGTTCGGCTTCCTCGCGCTTCATTGCGAGCGCATAGGCATTCTCGAAGCCGAGCGGGCCGACCAGCGTGATGCCGCGCTCGCGCTGCAGCCAGGCCGCGACCTCGGCGAGAGTTTCCGCGCGCGGCCTGATATCGGTGCGCTTCATCACATTCGCCCAGATCGTGCCGGTATAATCGACGTAGGTGTCGATATCGCCGGCCGCGAGCGCATCGAACACGATGCTCGAGCCGAGGCCTTCGCGGCGGTGTGCCGACAGGCCATTCGCCTCCAGCCGCTGCGCGATCAGGGCCGCGAGGATATATTGCTCGGAAAAGGTCTTGGCGCCGACGATGGTGCCGGACCGCGACGCCGTGACTGAGGGCGCGAGCGCCAGCCCGACGACCAGCGCGATGCCGGCGAGCCCGGCCACGACCGGGAGGCGCTTTCGCCGCGCGGCGCCGCGTTCCATCAGGGCGAGCAGGAGATCGACGACAAGCGCGAGGCTCGCCGCGGCGACGCAGCCGAACAGCACGAACACCCAGTTCTGGGTCTGCAGGCCGCTGAAGATGTAATTGCCGAGGCTGGTTTGCCCGATCGGCGTTGCCAGCGTTGCCGTGCCGATCACCCAGACCGCAGCGGTCCGGATGCCGGCCATGATCACCGGCGTGGCGAGCGGCAATTCGACCATGAACAGCGACTGTTGCGCGGTCATGCCGACGCCCTTTGCCGCGCGCAGCAGGGACGGATCGACTCCCTCGATGCCGGTGATGGTGTTGCGGATCACCGGGAGCATCGAATAGAGCGCGAGCGCCAGCACCGACGGCAGGAAGCCGAGCGCGGAAAAGTCGAAGCCGAAATATTCGCTGGTGAGCGAGGCGATCCCGAGCAGCAGCGGATAGAACAGCGCCAGCAGCGCAAGTCCCGGGATGGTCTGCACGATGCTCGCCACCGCGAGCAGGATCGCGCGCAGATGCATCCGCCGGACCGCATAGAGCGACAGCGGCAGGCTGACCGCGAGCCCGAGTGCGAGCGCGGTCAGGCTCACCAGCACATGCTGGCCGAGATAGTCCGGCAGGCGCGACCAGGCATCGGCGAAGGCGGGATCGCGAAACATCAGGCACCGCCGTCGCGCATCAGCGCGGTCAACCGCTCGGCCTGCCGCCGTGGCATGTCCATCAGCGCGCGCACGTCGTCGCTTTGGGCGCCGTTCATCAGCTCATGCGGCGGGCCATAGGCGGCAATCTGTCCGTCATGGATCACTGCAATCCGGTCGGCGAGCAGCACCGCCTCGATCACGTCATGGGTGATCATCACGGTGGTGAGACCGAGGGCATCGTGCAGCTTGCGGTAATCGCGCGAGAGCGCGTCGCGGGTACGCAAATCGAGCGCGCCAAACGGCTCGTCCATCAGGATGACATGCGGCTCGGCGGCAAGCGCGCGCGCAACGCCGACGCGCTGAAGCTGGCCGCCGGACAGGGCGACAGGGAAGCGGTCGCGGAAATCGGCGGGCGGCAATTGCACGAGGTCGAGCAGGGCATCGGCGCGCGCGCTGCGGCGGGCCTTGTCCCAGCCGAGCAGGCGCGGTGTGATCGCGATGTTCTCGGCCAGCGTCATATGCGGGAACAGTCCGGTATCCTGGAACACGTAGCCGATGCGCCGGCGCAGCGCGATCGGATCGAGGTCGCGGATGTCGGCGCCCTCGAAGCGCACGATCCCGGCGCTCGGATCGATCAGGCGATTGATCATGCCGAGCAAAGTCGATTTGCCGGAGCCGGACTGGCCGACAATGGCGACGAAGGCGCCCGGATCGATCGCGATCGACACGTCGTCGAGCGCGGGACGGGTCCCGGGTCCATAGACCTTGGAGACGTGGTCGAAGGCGATGATGGGCGACATCCGGGCATTGTCGCATCCTGTGGGAGCCGTCTCAAATCAAAAGCGGATTCGCACCGAATTGATTGACGTGGAAACCATATGTGCTAATTTGTTTCCATGGAAACAAAAGTGCCGGGTCCGGCCGGACCGAAGCCGGGCGCGAGTACGCTGCAGAGCCATCTTGGCTATTGGCTGCGTTTCGCCTCGAACCAGGTATCTCAGGCCTTCAGCGACAAGCTGAAGGCGCTGGATGTTTCGGTCGCCGAATGGGTGGTGCTGCGCGAGCTGTACGACAGCGAAAGCGCACCGAGCGCGCTCGCCGAACGCATCGGGATGACGCGCGGCGCCATTACCAAGATCGCGGACCGTCTGATCGCAAAGTCGCTGGTGACGCGTTCGCCGAGCGAGGAGGACGCGCGGTCCCAGGCGCTGGCGCTGACCCGGCAGGGTCGCGCGCTGGTGCCGAAGCTTGCGGCCATCGCCGACCGCAATGACGCGGAATTCTTCGCGCATCTGTCGCCGCGCGAGCGGGCGACGATCGAAGACGCCATGAAGGGCATCGTGCGGCGGCTTGGCCTGAAAGGGCAGCCGGTCGCGTGAGGCAGCCGGCATTATCAGCGACAGAAGGACAGGCAGGGATGGACAGCGCCATTCGCGACGTGATGATCGAAGCCTCGCGGGCCTCCGACGAGGGCAACCAGAGCTTTGGCGACATCGTCAGGCAGCTCTCGGAGGCCGGCGTCGAACGCTATCACCAGGATTTCCTGCGGTCGGAGCGGACCTATTAACTGCCGGACGGGGACTCCGCGGTGGTGCGCAACGAGGCCGTCGGCGCAACGCCGGCGCAA
>JAEWHY010000003.1 GCA_023387555.1 Pseudomonadota bacterium | reverse complement strand
GGCCGATGCGGACCTGCGTGCGGAATTCACCGGCCGTATCGCCGAACTGTCGCCCCGCCAGAAGCAGGTCATGGACCTTCTGGTCGTCGGCCTCTCCAACAAGGAGATCGCTCTCAGGCTGGGCTTGAGCACCCGCACGGTCGAGAACTATCGTGCGTGGGTCATGGAGCGGATGCGCACGCGCAACCTCGCGGAACTGGTCAGGCTCGCCACCTGGCTCGAAGGCCGCGAAATCGAATTTCACGGAACGGCCCGCTGAAGCCATCCCGCAACGGCAAGCCGCGGGAATGTGTATTTCTACTCTAGTATCTTGCCTCTCCTATCGTTGGAATCACCGTGGTGCAAAGCTACGGGCGGCTGCGATCGGCCGAATGCCGGTGGCGCAAGGGAATGGCATGCAGGGGAAGCGCATGCACATTGGCTTCGACGGGATGAGCCTAGCGGTTTCGCATTTCTGCGATCAGCACGTTTTGCGTTCCGCATCTATCGGTCGGCATCTGTCCTCTGATCTCGGCTCCCGTCACCCATCCAGCGCCGGCAAATCCTTCGAGGGGAGAACTTTATGGAAGAGCAGAGTACGTCTGGCGTCAGCTACGAAAAGGTAGGTGACGATTACTTCAAGGCCCGTGGCCTGCAGCGCTATGCAGGCATCTGGTCACTGTGGGCGCTCGGCGTCGGCGCGGTGATCTCGGGCCACTTCTCGGGCTGGAACTTCGGTTTCGGAACCGGCGGCTGGGGCGGCATGCTGGTTGCTGGCGGTATCATCGCCGTCATGTATCTGGGCCTCGTCTTCTCCATCGCAGAAATGAGCCCGGCGCTCCCGCACACCGGCGCCGCCTACTCGTTCGCACGTTCTTCGATGGGACCTTGGGGCGGTTTCATCACCGGCCTTTGCGAAAACGTCGAATACGTCGTCACACCGACGGTCGTCTGCTTCTTCATCGGCGCGTATCTCAACGGCATTCTTGAAACGGCGGGGATAGGTGCCCAACCAGAGCCACTCCTATGGATAGGAACGTTCATCGTCTTCCTGGCGCTGAACATCTTCGGCGTCGCGCTGTCGTTCCGGGTTACTCTGATCGTCACCCTGCTGTCGCTCGCCATTTTGGTGGTGTTCTGGATCAGCGCCATCCCGAACATGGACTTCAGCCGCTGGGCTCTCAACATCGCCCCCGATGGCACGGAGCTGCCTGAAGGCAATGGCCCCTTCTTCCCGTTCGGTTGGGAAGGCGTGCTCAAAACGTTGCCCTTCGCCGTCTGGCTGTTCCTCGCAATCGAGCAGCTGCCGCTCGCAGCTGAAGAGTCCGTCGATCCCAAGCGCGATATGCCCAAGGGTATCATCCTCGGCATGTGCACGCTGATGATCTCGGCCTTCATGATCGTGCTGCTCAACCCGTCGGTCGCAGGCGTCGGCACGTTCAAGCTCTCGACGTCGGCCGAGCCGCTGCTCGATGGCTTCCGGGCGATCTACGGCAGCGGCGCCGTCGTCCTTTTGGGCGTCGTCGCCCTGACCGGCCTGATCGCAAGCTTCCATACCATCCTCTACGCGATGGGACGGCAGGTCTACTCGCTGAGCCGCGCCGGCTACTTCCCGACGGCCTTGTCGATCACCGGCCACAAGTTGAAGACGCCGTATGTGGCGATGATCTCCGGCGCACTGCTCGGGCTCGTCATCATGACGATCGTCTACTTCATCAACAAGGACCAGATCGGCACCACACTGCTCAACATGGCCGTCTTCGGCGCCATGTGCTCCTACATCCTGCAGGCCGTGTCGTTCATTCTCCTGCGGATCAACATGCCCCACATCGAGCGGCCGTATCGCAGCCCGCTGGGCATTCCTGGCGCCGTTCTGACGATCGTAATCGCGACCGTGACACTCTACTTCCAGCTCGGCGATAGCGCCTATCAGCAGGGCATCTACGGTGTCATGGCATGGTTTGCGATCGGCATTCTGTACTTCGCCGTGATCGGCCGGCACAAACTCATCCTCTCGCCTGAGGAAGAGTTCGCGCTGTCCAAGGGGCAGGCCGAATACAAGACGCACTGATCCACGGATCGGTAGAAACGCATAAAGCCATCGCGGCGCCTCACGCGCAGCGGTGGCTTTTTTCATTTGTGAAGCTACCCGGCGCTTCGTTCGCTAAAGAACCCGCCAGCCCTTGGCGCGCGAAACGGCCTCGCTGAAGCGCGCCCGCATCTGAGCCCGGTCGCAGGCGCGCGGTGTAAATCTGCGCGTCTCCGCTTCAGGCTCCGGCAGCACAATGCCCGCTCCGAGCGCCGCAAGGGACGCCGTGCCGAAAGCCGTCCGCTCATCGAAGCTCGACGCCACCACATCGCGTCCGATCATGTCGGCGAGGAACTGCGCGAAATACCGGCTGCGCGCGAGCCCGCCATCAATCGCAATCGAACGTCCGATGGAGACATGCGCATCCATCGCGTCGATCACGTCGGCCGCACTGAGCGCGATGCCTTCAAGCAAAGCCTGGCAAAGATCGGCCCGCGTCGTCGCCGCCGACATCCCGAGGAACAACGAGGCGGCGGACCGGTCCCAGTGCGGACACGCGAGCCCCGAAAGCGCCGGCACGAAAACGATGCCGCGCGCAATCGCAGACGGCCCCTCGAACCAGTCGAGATCGGCGGTGAGGTCGGCAACGATGCCGATGCGGCGCGCCCACTCGATCGCGGAACCCGCATCGTACACTCCGCCGTCGAGCGCATACGTCATACGGCCGTCGATCGACCACGCGACCGTCGGCAGCAAGCCCTTGTCCGGTGCGCGCGCAATCTCGTCGCCAGTGACGGCCAGCGCGAATGCGCCCGTGCCGAATGTAATCTTCACGTCGCCGGGCTTGCGGCACCCGTGGCCGAAGAGAGCCGCCTGCTGATCGACGACCGCCGCCCGAACCGGCACGCCGTTGATGCGGCCATAATCCGCGACCGTCGGCATGATCTCAGGCAGGCAGGCGAGGGGGACACCGAAGAGGCGGCAGAGTTCCGCCGATGATCCACGCGAGCTTCGATGCCGAGAAATATGCATCGAGCGGCAACCCGGCGCGCTCTAGCGTCAACGCCTCGCCGCCGGCTTCCTTCAACTGCGCGACCACATCCGCGGTGCGGTTGTCCTGCCAGACTATGACCGGTGAGAGAGCGGCGCCCGTTCGCGCATCCCACGCAAGGCAACTCTCGCCCTGATTGTCGATCCCGATCGCGTCGACTGGCCCCGCCGCTTCGAGACACCGCTGGATATTGGCCAGCAGCTCTTCGGGATCGTGCTCCACCCATCCGGGCTGCCGATGGCTCTGCCGGTGCGTGATGGCGCATGCGATGTGG
>JAEWHY010000523.1 GCA_023387555.1 Pseudomonadota bacterium | reverse complement strand
ATGTCAACCAGGCCACCCGGGATCTGCTTTCGACCAACGCTGCGGAATTCCGCAAGCTCTGGCCCAACTTCAAGCCCGAGGCGATTGTCGGCTCCTGCATCGACATGTTTCACAGGAACCCGTCGCACCAGCGCCAGCTGCTCTCCGATCCGTCCAGGCTTCCGCTCAAGACCGAGATCACGGTCGGTACGCTGAAGATCTCGCTCCTGGTCAGCGCCAGCTACGACCGGAGCGGGGCGTATGTCGGCAATGTCCTGGAATGGAAGGACGTGACCGAAGCGCGTCTGAACGAAGGGATCATCGCAGCGCTGAACAAGGCGCAGGCCGTGATCGAGTTCACGCTCGACGGCACCGTCGTGCATGCCAACCAGAACTTCCTCAACGTGCTCGGCTATTCGCTCGACGAGATCAGGGGACGGCACCACAGCATGTTCTGCGAGCCGGCCTATGCGCAGAGTCCCGAATACAAGGCGTTCTGGGAGAAGCTCAACCGCGGCGAATTCGATGCCGGGCAATACAAGCGGTTCGGCAAGGCCGGCAAGGAGGTCTGGATCCAGGCGAGCTACAATCCGATCCTCGATGCCGGCGGCCGTCCGTTCAAGGTCGTGAAATTCGCCTCCGACATCACCGCGATGCGGATGGCCGTGGAGCAGACCCGCGATGCCGTGGTCGCCGCCAGAAACAAGGATCTGAGCCGCCGCATCCCGATGGCCGGCAAGACCGGCGAACTCGAATTGCTGTGCGGGGGCGTCAACGAATTGCTCGACGGCATGGCCGGCGTGATGGCCGAGATCAGGACCGTCTCGCAGGAGGTGGCGAGCGCGGCGGCCGAAATCTCCACGGCGACCTCTGACCTGTCGCAGCGCACCGAAGAACAGGCCGCAAGCCTTGAAGAGACGTCGGCTTCGATGGAGCAGATTGCGGCGACGGTGAAGAAGAATGCCGAGAACGCGAAGCACGCCAACGATCTGACCCGCGGCACCCGCGAGGTCGCCGATCGCGGCGGCGTGGTCGTGGCCGAAGCGGTGTCTGCGATGGCGCGGATCGAGGATTCCTCCCGCCGGATCGCCGACATCATTTCGGTGATCGACGAGATCGCGCGTCAGACCAACCTGCTGGCGCTGAACGCGGCCGTCGAAGCCGCGCGCGCCGGCGAGGCCGGCCGTGGCTTCGCCGTCGTCGCCTCCGAAGTCCGCAGTCTCGCGCAGCGCTCGTCGCAGGCGGCAAAGGACATCAAGGAACTGATCACCAACTCCTCGGGCCTTGTCCAGGACGGCGTGCAACTGGTCAATCGCGCCGGCGGCTCGCTCAAGGAGATCGTGGAGTCGATCAAGCAAGTGGCGGACATCGTTGCCGATATTTCATCGGCCTCGAACGAGCAGTCGGGCGGCATCGACCAGGTCAACAGGGCGCTGGCCCAGATGGACGAGGTGACGCAGCAGAACTCGGCCATGGTCGAGCAGAATGCGGCGACCGCGCGCACGCTGGAGCAGCAGGCCGGCGAGATGGACGAGCGGATCGGCGCCTACAAGCTCTCGAATGCCGCAGAATCCCGGGTCGTGACCCCGCTGCAGAAGCGGCCGGTGCAACTGCAGCCCCGGCCGGCGCCGGCAGCGGTGCGCAAGCCCGCCGCGCGCGTCGCGGTGCGCCGGGCCGCCGCAGTGGCGGCTAAGGACGAGTGGGAGGAGTTCTAGCCGGCGCCGCAGGGCGCGGGCGGAGGCTCCAGTCGCCACTTAGTCCGATCTTAAGACTTGTTTGGCAGCCTTGAGCGCACGATCGCGCATGCCTGTGACAGCGTGTGACCCTGCCACGAGGCCATCCATGGCGCCGGGCACAGTCCTGCTTCACAGCGCCGGTGCGGCGACAATCGATAACGACGGGATATTCGGATGACGCAGGCTCTCAATGCTCTGGCCGATCAGGCGACGCAGCGCGCGGCGCGCACCAAGGATTCCGTCAGCGCCGAACTGATCAGCTTCGCCATCGGCGAGGAGCAATACGGCGTCGACATCATGGCAGTCCGCGAGATCAAGGGCTGGTCCGAGATCAACCATCTGCCGGGCCAGCCGGACTACGTGCGGGGCGTGCTCAACCTGCGCGGCGTCATGGTGCCGATCATCGACCTGCGCTGCCGCTTCGGCGGCGGCCTGACCGAGGCGACGCCGCTGCATGTGGTCATCATCGTGCAGATCGAGGATCAGCAGATCGGGCTTCTGGCCGATCGCGTGCTCGACATCGTCGCCTTTGAGAGCGCGCAGGTGCAGCCGGTGCCGAACGTCGTGCGCAACACGCGTACCGAATTCCTGTCGGGGCTGCTGACCGTCGAAGCCGGCATGATCGCGATGATCGACCTTTCGCATCTTCTGGACGACCGGTTCACGGCGCAAGCCGCCTGACGACACAACCCCCGGGTTAGCGCGAAATTTACCTCCGCCGCCTACCGTCGCCTCAGATCAGGCGTTCGGCCGTCTGTCCGTGACGTTCGCGATCCGGCGCGCAAGCCGGACCGGCGGAGTTTTGACACGGCGCGCGGCATCCGGCGGGGCCGGCTTTGGGGGGAAGATAATGAGTGGTGTGATCGGTCGCGCGTTCGGGGCGCTCAATCCGGCGAAAGTCCGGAATGCCGGGATCGGAACGAAGCTCCAGCTCGCCTTCGGTGCGGTGGCGGCCATGACCGTGATCGCGTCGGGCCTTGCGATCCTGTCCTTCCGGTCGGCCGAGACCAGCGTCGAGCGCATTTCGGAACGCGAAGTCCCGTTGATGACCGAGGCGTTGCGCCTGTCGGTGGTGTCGGGAGAGATTTCGGCGAGCGCCGCGCGCTTTGTCGCCGCCGACAATATCCGCGACCAGCGTCAGACCGCTTCGCTCATCGAGGAGCGCAGCCTGCAATTGCGCAGCATGATCGAGAAGGTCCGCGCCGGATCGAGCCAGCAGGCCTTTTCGTCTGTCGACGTCGCCGCGCGCCTGCTCGAAAACAACCTTTCCGATCTCGACACCGTGATGCAGGCGCGGAGCAGCCTGCGCACCTCGCTCGACCGCAGGCTCGATGCCGTGCACAAGCTGCATAACAAGATCGCCGAGGAAATCACTCCGATCGTCAACGCGTCATACATCAGCGCCATCAGCAAGGCCGAGGATCTCGGCCGGGGCGCGGACCGGAGCGTGGTGCGCGAGCTGATCGACAACCAGATGGTCAGCTTCCGCAATATGCTCGAGCTGAAAATCCAGATCCATCTCATCGCCAGCCTGATCAGCGAGGGCGCGGTGGCAAAGGATCAGGCGCAGTTGCAGCCGATTATCGACCGGTTCAGTTTTGCGGCCAACACCTTGATGCTGGCCGCGCAGGGCGTTGAGAATGAAGCTCTGCGCAAGGATATCGATGCGCTGATCGAACTCGGCCAGGGCAGCGAAGGAATATTCGCGGTGCGCCAGCAGGAGCTGAAGGCGACGGCCGGTGCTGCGCGGGTGATCAACGAGAACCAGACCATCCAGAAGCAGCTCGATACGGCGGTGTCCGGACTGGTCGGCGAAACCGAGTCCGGCATGAAGGGCGGCACGGCGACGCTTTTGTCCGAACTCGCCAACAGCCGCATGCTTCTGATCGTCGTCGCGATCCTGTCGCTGATGGTCGCCTTTGCGATCGGGTATTTCTATGTGCGGCGCAGCCTCGTGCGGCGGCTGAGCACGACCTGCGAGACCATGCGGCGTCTGTCCGCGGGCGACAACACGGTGGCGATCGCGGGCGTCAAGGACAGCGACGAAATCGGCGAGATGGCGCGTGCGCTGACGCTGTTCCGCGATGCAGCGCTCGCCAAGGAAGCGCTCGAGATGCAGGCCGCCGAGGATCGGCGCGCCGCTGAGCAGGAGCGGGCCCGCAATGACGCGGCGCGCGCCGAAGCCGCCCGCCAGGTGGCCGAGGTGGTCGATGGTCTCGGCCGCGGCCTCGAGCGGCTCGCACAGGGCGACCTGACTTATCGGGTGCGTGAGGACTGGGCGGGCGAATACCGCAAGATCCAGGACGACTTCAACGGCGCGATCGACCAGTTGCAGGACACGCTGACCGCGATCGTGGAATCCACCCGCGAGGTGTCGAGCGCATCGGCGGAGATTTCGTCCAGCACCACCGACCTATCGCAGCGCACCGAGGAGCAGGCCGCCAATCTCGAGGAGACCTCCGCGTCGATGGAAGAGATTTCCGCGACGGTGAGGAAGAACGCCGAGAATGCGCAGCAGGCCAACGGTCTGATGCGCGGAACCCGCGACGTCGCCGGCCGTGGCGGTGAGGTGGTGGCGCAGGCGGTCTCCGCCATGAGCCGGATCGAGGAATCCTCGCGCAAGATTTCCGACATCATCTCGGTGATCGACGAGATCGCGCGCCAGACCAATCTCTTGGCGCTGAACGCGGCGGTGGAAGCCGCACGCGCCGGCGAGGCCGGCCGTGGCTTCGCCGTCGTTGCGTCCGAGGTGCGCAGCCTCGCCCAGCGCTCCTCGCAGGCGGCCAAGGACATCAAGGGCCTGATCATCAATTCCTCGACCGCAGTCGGGGAGGGCGTTGAGCTGGTCAACCGCGCCGGTGCCTCGCTGAAGGAAATTCTCGACAGCATCAACGAGGTTGCCGCGATCGTCGCCGACATTGCCAATGCCAGCGCCGAGCAGGCGACCGGCATCGACCAGATCAACAAGGCGCTGAGCCAGATGGACGAAGTGACCCAGCAGAATTCCGCGCTGGTCGAGGAGAATGCCGCGACCGCCAAGACGCTGGAGCATCAGTCGACGGCGCTGGACGGCCGGGTCGCCGCCTTCCGCCTCTACGACAACGAGACCGAGGACGCTCCGGCGCTCGCTCCGAGGCCGGCCGCAGCGGCGCCGTCGCGCGTTGGTGCGCCGATGCGCAAGCCGGTGCGGGGCACGGCACGGCAGATGCAGTCCGCGCTTGCCACCGCGGTGTCCAAGGACGAGTGGGACGAGTTCTAGGCCAACCGGGTTACACCGTATCTGCAGTGCGGGCGCGGCCCTCACTGCAGCGATCGATCAGCGTTCCGCTCTGGCGGGGCGCGGCGGTCAGAAAAACGCCAGCGTCCTGATCTCGATGCTCTCGCGCGGACGCGCATTCGGCGGCGATGTCGGGTCGGCGAAGGCGGTATGCGCGCTCCAGCGCGCGCGTCCGTCGGTCAGCGAGTCATAGACCTTGAACACGATCGCCTCCTCGCGCCGCTGCAGCGGATAGTAGAACCAGCGGTGATCGGGATTGTAGCCGATCGAATAGGTCTGCCCGATCCGGTTCGGGTGGCGCCGCTCGGTGACGATCAGATCGCTCGGAGCGATGGTCTGCGCGTCGCACATCGCGAGCGGAAATGTCTCCACCGGGTAGCGGATCGGCCGCCACACCTGGATGATGGCGAAATGGCCTGCGAGCAATTGCTCGGCTTCGTCAGGCAGGAGGTCGCGCACGCGCTGCGGCCCGGACCACTCAGTGTAATCATTGTGGACGCGCGGCACCACCTCGCGGATCTTGCGCGCAGCGCGGTCGGCGTCGTCGGCGGTGCGCAGCGTGTGGTCGAACACCACGACACGCCTGGCGCCGCTCTGCGCTTTGATGAGGTCGATCATCTCCTGATAATAGACATTGCGGAGCTGTGTTTCGTCGAAGAAGTCGGTGACCGCGGTCTCGTGCCAGGCGAGCAGGAAGCCTTCGCCGTCGAGCGAGGTTTCGAACCTGCGGCCATTGCGGATGGTGACGGAATGCGGATCGAGGGTGCCAAGGGTGCGCATCTCGGTCGTACCGTCTCCGACCGGCTCGACCACGATCTTCTGGCCGTCATTCTTCACGTAGTTGAGCGTGGCCTCGATCGAGGGCGATTCGATCGCGTCCTTTTGAGCGAGTGCGGTCATGGCGCGCTCCGGTTGTTGTTCCATCCATAATCTAGGATGCAGGATGCGCTGCTGAAAGACACGCGTCGAGCAGGAATGACCATAGTGACGCCTCCCGGCAGACGGGAAGCAGCGTTGCGAGGGGCAAATGGGGAAAACTTCGCTGTTCGCGGATCTTCGCCGCGAACGGCTCAGCGGCTGTTGCGTTGTCGAGGAGGGGCGCATGATGGAGAGCGCCATGGCGCCGCAATCCACTGTCCACCAGAAGCGCCGGTTCGACGATGTTCACCCCGGCATCTTTGCGGTCGTTGCCGGGCTGGTGCTGCTGTTCGTGGTCTCCGCATTCGACTTCGGGGATCGAGGCTACATCGATTATCTGCTGGCAATCGTCGTCGGGTTTTTCGTGATCGCGATGGGCATCCCGTTTCTGCTGTGGCGGACCTGCGTCCGTCAGACAGACGTGAGCAAGCCTCGCGCCGGTTCCATGCGGGATTGGCTCGGCGGCGAGCAGGAGACCTGGCAAGGCTCGCTCGCGGGCCGGGAAGCCGCCACGCAGGTGCTATTGCCGATTGCGGCAGTCGCCATCGGCATGACGGCGATCGGGATCGTGTTGCTGCTGGTCAAGCATCACATCCTGTAGCGGATGTGATCGGGCTCAGCGCAGCGCGGCCGCGATATTGCCGCCGTCGACCGTGGTGACATCCGCGGTGGTCTTCAACGCCAGCGCCTGATGCAGGAACGCCTGCGCAACATCGTCGGCGGTGACTTCGCGGCGCAGCAGGTTGCCGGCCATGTAGTCGGCTTCGCTGATGCCGCGCGCCTTCGCGCGTTCCTGGATGAAATCGTCGGTCAGCAGTCCGGAACGTATGCGGTCGGCATTGACCGCATTCGAGCGGATTCCGTCTGCACCGTAGTCGAGCGCGTATTGACGGGCGAGGAACAGCGTCGCCGCCTTGGGCAGGCCATAGGGTCCGAAATCCGGGCCGGGATTGATCGCCTGTTTCGAGGCGTTGAACAGGAGGCACCCGTCGCTGCCCTGTGCGAGCATGATGCGGACGGCATTCTGTGCCACGCGCTGATGCGCGAAGAAGTTCAGCTCGAAGCTCTGGCGCAATATCGCGTCGGCGACCGCGCCGATCTTTCCCTGGAACGCGGCGCCGGCATTCGACACCACGATGTCGACGCCGCCGAAATTCTCGGTGACCCGGTCGAAGGCGCTGCGCACCGAGGCGTCGTCGGTCACGTCGCAGCGCACGGACAGGGCGGCGCCGCCGAGGCTCCTGGCTTTTTCGACCAGCGCGCCATCGTCGATGTCGAGCAATGCGACTTCGGCGCCGGCCGCAGCGAAAGCTCTTGCGGTCGCAAAGCCAATCGCGCCGCCCGCGCCGGTGACCACGGCGACCTGGCCGGCCAGCGGCAGTTCCTTGGCCGCGCCCAGCTTCGCCTGTTCGAGCGACCAATATTCGCAATCGAACATGTCGGCTTCGCCGATCGGGCAGTAGCGGCCGATCGCCTCCGCATGGGTAATGGCTTCGACCGCGGCTTCCGCAAGATCGGCGGCGACGCGCGCCTCCTTCTTGCTGCGGCCGAGCCCGAACAATCCAAGTCCGGGCAAGAGGATCACGCGTGGGGCGGGATCGAGCATCGTCCTGGTTCGGCCGACGCGCTCGTTGTTGCGCTCGAAATAGGCGCGGTAATGGGCGGTGAAGGCGTCGGCCGCGGCGCGCGCCGCGGCGCGGAAATCGCCGGGTCTTGCCGCGTCGGGCGCTGGCGCGATCATCGGCCAGTTCTTGGTGCGGATGGTGTGGTCCGGGGTGATGACCCCGGCCGTGGCATAGCGCGCGACTTCGGCGCCATTGACGAAATTGAGGATCGTGTCGCTGGTGCGGAAATCGAGGATCAGCCGTTTCCATGCGCCCGCGATCTTCGGATCTGGAAGGGCAACGGCGCCGCGCAGGACCGGAGCGATCTCCGGCAATCCGCCGATGCTGTTAGGCAGCGCTGCGCTGACGAACACGGTCTTGCGGTTCGTGGCGAGCCGCTCTTCCGCGAGCGTCACCATCTCGATCATGCGCTCGTAGGCTTCGCGCGCACTGTCGCCGAAGGTGAACAGCCCGTGCTTGTCGAGGATCAGGCCCTCGACCTCCGGATCGGCGTCAAAGACCGCCGCGGCTTCCCTGGCGAGCGCAAAGCCCGGCATGATGTAGCGCACGAAGCCCATGCGCCGGCCATAGACTTCGGCGCACAGCTCGCGGCTGTTCTCCTGATCGACCAGCCCGAGCACGGCGGTGGCGTGGGTGTGATCGACGAAGCGGTGCGGCAGGAACGCATGCAGCAGGGTCTCGACCGACGGATTGGGCGCCATCGGATCGAGCAGATTGGCGCGCTGGAGTTTCACCATGTCCTCGTCGGACAGCGCCTCGCGTGAACGAAGTGCGCGCAGCGGCGCGAGCCGGACCGCCGGCAACCCGGCCGGTTCGATGCGGCCCATGTCCCAGCCCGAGCCCTTGACGCACAGGACGTCGGTTGGCTCGCCGTTCAGGTCGGTGAGCCGCGTCTTGACGGAGGTGTTGCCGCCGCCATGCAGGACCAGCGAGGGATCGGAGCCAAGCAGCCGCGTCGTGTAGACCCGCAGTGCCAAATCCGCCGCAATGCCCTCCGCCGCATAGCGCGCGACGGAGGCTTGCGCGTCGGAATCCACCCACGCGCTTCTCATGTCGTTCTCCGCGTGGCGATCAGGATCGCTTGGACCACCAGCCCGAGCGCCGCGGCTTGTCGGCCTCAGGCTCGGCAGGCGGAGGTGACGCAACCTCGGCCGACGGTGCGGGCGCGGGGGGTGGCGTCACGGCCGCCGGGGCCTCCGACGCAGCGAAGGTCGGCGGCGCTTCACGCACCGTCGAGCGGCGCCGGGCGGGCTGCTCGGCAGCCGGTTCGGCTTCGGCGGCGGGTCCGTTCGTCACCGGAGCCGGGCTCTCCACCGGTTCGGCGTGAGCGGTCACGGGCTCGGCTGCGGCCGGTTCGGCTTCCGGCACCGGGCTTTCCACGACGATCGGCTGCGAACCGGTCTCCTCGTGCTCGTCGTCGCGTGCGGGAGCAGCATCATCTTCGCCGTCCGATGCATGCGCGAGGCCGTCAGCACCGGCCTCGGCATCGCCCTCGCGGTCCTTGCGATTGCGCCGCCCGCCGCGCCGTCCGCGCCGCCTGCGACGCTTTTCGCCGTCGCCATGCGCGGTCGCGGTTTCGGACTCGTCGCCCGCTTCCGCGGCTTCATGCGCTTCATCTTCGGCGCCGGCCGGCTCGCCCGCATCGGCTTGCACCGGGGCAGGGGCCGTATTCTCAGGCCGGGACGCTGCGTCCTGATCCCGATTGCGGCCCTGGTCGCGACTGCGACCGCGTCCGCGGCGCGGCCGCGAACGGCCTTCCTCCGGCTTCGGAGACGCTTCCTCGCCCTCGGCTTCGAGTTCGTCGAGCACCGCATCGGCCTCGACCTCGACCTCGACCTCTTCCTCGTCCTCCTGCGCATAGGCGGGGATCGAATCCGGCCGGATGGTCGCGGCGATCGCCTTGGCCTGGTCGAGCGACATCACCTGCTCGCCACGGTCGATGGCGAAGGAGGGATGTCCGGTCAGGCTGCTGTCGACGTTGACCGAGATCGCGATCTTGAACCGCTCTTCCAGCATGCGCAGATGCGCGCGCTTGTGGTTCAGGACATAGATTGCGACGTCGGAGCGCGAGCGGACGATCAGATTGTGGGTCGCGCCCTTGAGCAGGGTCTCTTCCACCGCGCGCACCAACTGCAGGGCCACCGAGGACACCGAGCGGACATGCCCGGTGCCGCCGCAATGCGGGCAGACCTCGGTCGAGCTTTCCAGCACCGACGAGCGAATGCGCTGGCGCGACATCTCCATCAGGCCGAAATGCGAGATGCGGCCGACCTGGATGCGGGCGCGGTCGCTCTTCAGCGCTTCCTTCAGCTTGCGTTCGACCGCGCGGTTGTTGCGGCCTTCGTCCATGTCGATGAAGTCGATGACGATCAGGCCGGCAAGGTCGCGAAGCCGAAGCTGGCGGGCGATTTCGGCCGCCGCCTCGATATTGGTCTTGGTCGCGGTCTCCTCGATCGAATGCTCCCGCGTCGCGCGTCCGGAGTTCACGTCGATGGCGACCAGCGCCTCGGTCTGGTTGATCACCACATAGCCGCCGGACTTGAGCTGGACCGTCGGCTGGAACATGGCGTCGAGCTGGGACTCGATGCCGTAGCGGGTGAAGATCGGCTGGGTGTCGGAATAGGGCAGGACGCTTTTCACCGCGCTCGGCATCAGCATGCGCATGAAGTCTTTGGCTTCGCGATAGGCGGCCTCGCCCTCGACTACGATCTCCTCGATATCCTTGTGATAGAGGTCGCGGATCGAGCGCTTCACCAGCGAGCCTTCCTCGTAGACGAGGGTCGGGGCGGTGGATTTCAGCGTGAGGTCGCGCACCGTCTCCCACAGCCGCAGCAGATATTCGAAGTCGCGCTTGATCTCGAGCTTGGTGCGGGAGGCGCCTGCGGTCCGCAGGATCACGCCCATGCCCTCCGGCACTTCCAGCTCCTCGGCGATCTCCTTCATGTTCTTGCGGTCTTCCGCATTGGTGACCTTGCGGGAGATGCCGCCGCCGCGCGCGGTGTTCGGCATCAGCACCGAATAGCGGCCGGCGAGGGAGAGATAGGTGGTCAGCGCCGCGCCCTTGGTGCCGCGCTCTTCCTTGACGACCTGCACCAGCATCACCTGCCGGCGCTTGATCACTTCCTGGATCTTGTAGTGGCGGCGGTAGCGCGGGGCGCGCTCCATCACCTCTTCGATAGCGTCGCCACCGACCGATTCGACGACTTCCTCTTCTTCCTCGTCGTCGCCTTCGCCTTCGTCATCGCCTTCCTCGCCGTCCTCCTCGGAGTCGGCTGCGGCCGGCTGTTCGTCGCCGACGGGGTGCGTGTCCCCGCGGCTTTCGTCATCGGGATGGGCCGCGAGATCCTGCGGCTCGGATTCGGCAATCGCCTCGACGACATCGACCGATGCCTCTGGCGTCGCGTCGGTGTCGGCCGCTTCGGTGGTATCTTCGGGTCCGGCCGGAGCCGGAGCTTCTTCGGCGGCGGCGTGCACAACCGGCTCGTCCGCCGCTACTGCTACCGCTTCGGGCTCGGGAGCCTGCGCCGCAACTTCGGTTACCGGCTCTGGAATGACGGTCTCGACCGCGGCGACGTCGCCGGCCGCAGCGGCTTCGGCGGCGGTCTCGTGTCCCCGCACTTCATGGTCGCTCGCGAGATGCGCCGGCGACTCGGCGAACTCGTCCGCGAACGGTTGCGGTGTGTCGCTGCCTTCGGGCGAGGCGACGATGTCGCTCTTCACGACATCGCGGTTACGATTGCGGTTGGAGCCTCGGCCACGCTGACGCCGGCCGCGACCGCGGCGCTGCTCGGAGCGCTCGCCACCATTCTCGTCGTCATCGCGGTGGGCGCGGCGCTCGTCCTCGAGCAGCGCCTGCCGGTCCGCAACCGGGATCTGGTAATAGTCGGGGTGGATTTCCGAAAAGGCGAGGAAGCCGTGACGGTTCCCGCCGTAATCGACGAAGGCGGCCTGGAGCGAGGGCTCTACGCGCGTAACCTTGGCGAGGTAGATGTTGCCGCGAAGCTGCTTGCGGCTCGCGCTCTCAAAGTCGAATTCCTCGACACGATTGCCACGCAGGACGACCACCCGGGTCTCTTCCGGGTGGGTCGCGTCGATCAGCATTTTGTTGGACATCGAATCTTCTCTTGATCCCGGGCGGGCTCACGTCCGTCAGGCGGAAATCGCGCGTCAAAACGCATCGCGCGCGGCCGGGGAATGTTGTGCGTGAATGAGTAGGTTCTGCGATTCGGCGCGGGCCGATCTCGCGATCGCGGACGAGTCCGGTCGTCGGAGAGTTGCCCCTGGCTTCCACCTGCGCCATCACCTCAAAACCCGTGGCGGGCGGCCGCTGCTGTGTGGCGCGGCCGCAAATCTTGGTCGCTTGCGCTTTTGCGTGGCACCGCTTCGAACGGCGCCTTTCCGGCCGGCCTTGCGATTCAATCGCTGTATTCCGCGCTGAATCCCAAGACACTCAAACTGGTTGACGCCGGCTGGTCGAAC
>JAEWHY010000521.1 GCA_023387555.1 Pseudomonadota bacterium | reverse complement strand
CGGGTGCAACCCCGTCGGTCGCGGCGGGCGCCGCCTGCGCGGCGCAGGAGCCGTCCTGATTCATCAGATCGGCCTGGGTGATCGGGCGTGCTGCCGCGGCTCTGGCCTGATTGGCCTTCGCCCACTCGGGCGTCGCGAACACGTCGGAGACTTTCCCCGTCGGCTGCGCGGGATCGGACGCACAGGCCGCCAGCAGCAATGCAGCACACAGCGCGGCGCCCCGCGCCACATTCCTGATCCTTACGCCATCTTGCACAGACGTCCCCCGGCTCAGCGATAAACCCCACTCGAGCAGAAACGAATTGTTAGTCATGAACGTGGCGGTGATCAACGCATCCCCAGTCGCAACCTCGCACCCTCGTTAATGCGGCTGCCGGCGGAATCGAGAAAGCCGATATAAGTTACTGAAATCCCTATGCTTTGCTATTTGGCTTCACAAGCAAGGCCAGGCGAGGCGGGCTTGACGGCCGCCCTGCTCGTTACGCCTTCTGGATCCAGCGGCCGCTGTCGTCCGGCTGCCAGTAGCTCGCTTCGTGGCCCTGCGCCTTGGCCTGCAACCATTGCTCCCGCGCGCGCGCGACCAGTTCGTCGTCGTTGCCGTCGAAGATCAGCACAAGCCGTTCGTATTGCGCCACATCATCCGGGATAGGCGCCCCATCGATCAGAAAGCGCACCGTCGCATTGTTGGCGTTGCCGGCGTCGGTGGTGAGAAGGACCGGCTGATCGGCAGGATCGGGACCGCGCGTCGTCCCGTGCGGCAGGAAGCTGTCGTCGCGATAGGTCCACAGATGCGCGTCGAGCGCCTCGATGCGCTCTTCGGAAGCGGCCTGCACAACGACGCGCCAGCCGCGCTGCAACGACAACTCGAGCAACTGCGGCAGCACGCGCTCCAGACGCTGTTCGAGCAGATGATAGAAGCGGATTTCCGTCATGGCCGTTTCATGGCCGTTTCGCGAGCGCGCCGAAGAACGCTTCCGCATCGGCCCTGAACTGCGCACGCGAATCGTCGCGGCTGTAGAACATATGCCCGCCGCGGTAATTGCGCTGCTCGAGCCGGTCATCGAATTTCGGAAGCTGGGTCAGGATCAGCGCGCTTTCGAAATACGGCGTCTGCAGATCGGAATAGCCGTGCGCGACCATGACGCGCAGGCCGCGATCGAGAGCCAGCATCTTGCGCAGCGCCGTCACCGCTTCCGGCATGCCGTGGCCATCACTCCAGCGCCAGTTCTGAAACACGATGTCGTTCGACACGACGTAAGGGATCGCCGCGGCCTTGCCGTTGGCGCGCAGCAGATTCCCCATCGCCGCGGTGAGCGGCGCCTTCATCGCGGCGAGGAACGGATCGGCGAAATCCGCCCGTGGGATCGAAGGATCCGGATCGTCGCCGGCCACGCCAGGGTCATAGGACGACGTGACCTTGCCGCTGTGCCGCGCGATCTCGCGGGCGAACAGGTCCTCGTTGACCCGGCCCTGCGCGGCTTCGACGATCTCGCGCGGCAGCCCGGTGATCGCGGTGACGCGGACCACGAGGCGCTGCTGGGCTTCACGGTTGAGCGGGCCCTTGAGGAAGTCATCGACAAACGCCGAACGCGCATAATCCTGCACAGGTCCGAGCTTCTGCGCGTCGAAGGCGCCCTCGCGCTCCATCCGTGCCGCCGCGAAGGATGGCAGCAGCGTCATGAAGGACAGCGGCGAGGTCCGAGCATGATAGCGCCAGCCGTAATCCAGGATCGGCGAGACCAGGATCAGCCCGTTGACGCCGACGCCATGGCGACGGTGCAGCGCGTCGGCAATGCGCGGCGCGCGCAGGCCGCCGTAGCTCTGTCCGACCACAACCTTGACGGCGTCGGAGCGATTGTTCTTCTGCAGCCAGGCCGCGATTGCGTCGGCAAGAAAGTCGATGTCGCCCTCGACCGACCAGACCCGCTCCTTCGTCTTTGCGTCGTTGCCGATCAGGCGCCCCTGCCCGGTCCCGGGCGGATCGACGAAAACGAGATCGGTGAAGGCCAGCCAGCTTTCGGCATTGGGCAGCAGCGGCTGCATCTCGGAGGCGGCGCCGTCGAGCGCGATGCGCCTTGGTCCGAGCGCGCCCAGATTGAGATAGGCCGATGACGTGCCGGGACCGCCGCCGATCACGAAGGTGACCGGCCGCGAACCCGCCTCGGGCGCGCGGACGAAAGCGACGATGCCGGCTTCAGCATCGGCGCGCCCGGCCTCGTTGCGCACCGCGATCCGTTCGGTGGTCAGCGGGTCGGACCGCGCCGGACCCGCAAGCGCAAACGCAACGGTCAGAGCGGCGAAGATCGCGGCGGCACGCGCGCGCCTCATCGCGGCATGCTCCGCATCGCGCTACTTCTCGTAGGAATCGGCCACCAGCCGATCCAGCAGGCGCACGCCAAACCCGGACCCCCAGCTCCTGTTGATGTCGGTCTGCGGCGATCCCATGCCGGTGCCGGCGATGTCGAGATGCGCCCAGGGCGTCTTGTCGACGAAGCGCTGCAGGAATTGCGCGGCAGTGATCGCGCCGCCCATACGGCCGCCGGTGTTCTTCATGTCGGCGAACTTGGAGTCGATCTGCTTGTCGTATTCGGGCCCGAGCGGCATCCTCCAGAGGCGCTCGCCGCTGAGCTTCCCGGCTTCTACGAGCCTTTCCGCGAGCTTGTCGTCGTTGGAGAACAGGCCGGCATATTCGTGGCCGAGCGAGACGATGATGGCGCCCGTCAGCGTCGCCAAATCCACCATGAATTCAGGCTTGTAGGCCTTACCGACGTGCCACAGGACGTCGGCGAGGACGAGCCGCCCCTCGGCGTCGGTGTTAATGATTTCAATGGTTTGGCCGGACATCGAGGTCACAATGTCGCCCGGCCGCTGGGCGTTGCCGTCCGGCATGTTCTCGACGAGGCCGATCGCGCCGACGGCGTTGACCTTGGCCTTGCGCGCGGCCAGCGTGTGCATCAGCCCGACCACGCAGGCGGCGCCGGCCATGTCGCCCTTCATGTCCTCCATCCCGGCCGCCGGCTTGATGGAGATGCCACCGGTATCGAAGCAGACGCCTTTCCCTATGAATGCCAAGGGCTTGGCGCCCTTCTTGCCGCCGTTCCAGCGCATGATGACGACCCGGCTCTCGCGCACCGAGCCCTGCCCGACGCCGAGGAGCGCGTTCATCTTCAGGCGCGTCAGCGCCTTCCGGTCCAGCACCTCGACCTCGACGCCGAGCTTCTTCAGCGCGGTCGCGCGCCGCGCGAATTCCTCCGGATAGAGCACATTGGCCGGCTCGTTGACGAGATCGCGCGCCAGATTGACGCCGTCGGCAATCGCCTCGCGCGTCGCGAACGCCTTGCGCGCCTTGTCCGGTGACGCAACGCCGATCGTCAGCCGGCGCGGCTTTGACGCATCGTTGTCGTCCTTCTTCTTGGTCTTGTAGAGGTCGAACGAATAGGCCCGCAGCGCCGCGCCCAAGGCGAGGTCGGCCGCCTGCTCGGCGGTCACCGGACCGTCCGGGAACTCGGCAATGATGGCGACATCGCCCGCGCGCGCCGGCGCCCGTCCGAAAGCTCCGCCGCCGAGCTTGACCATGTCCTGCGGCTTGCCGTCCTCTTCACCGACACCAAGGACGATGAGCCGCGCGACCTTCAGGCCCTGCGGCGCAATCAGGTCGAGCGCCGCCCCGTTCTTGCCCTTGAAGTCATCGGCGGCGGCCGCGCGGGCCACAAGGTCGCCGGCCGGCGCAAGCAGCGCCCGGGTCGCAGGCCCGAATTTCAGGTCCGGACCGGCGAACACGATGAGAACGCCCTTGTCCGGCGCCGAAAAGGACGAAAATCCGATTTTAAGAGCGCCAGCCATGGGTCCCTGTCCTGTCATTGTCGCGCCGCCAACCTGTAGCTTCCTTTATGGCGCGAATCCGGGTCCGCCAAAGCAATTTTGTGCGGGCGGATGCACGGCAAATAGGCCCGGCCGTCTTATTTCCAGCCTTTGTTAACCATAATGGAACCTGACCCCAAGGCAGGACGTGATCGGGAAGACACAGGCGCGTAAATCTTGCTGCCCGATTAACCTTTTCCGATGCATTTTCAACAGCTTTGCCTTGGCTGGGACACTTTGTGAATCGAGTATGAATGCTGCACTGGCAACGGCTCGGGGGAGCCGTTGCCGAGCCGCCCAATGTCCCAATGGGGACCTGCGGTCGGTATCAGGGGGAATGTCGGGCCGTATGGCTTCGTTCGGGTCTGGATCACTGAAGCTGCCCGCCTTCCGGGTGCGCTGGCCGCGCTTGCCTGCCGGCTTGCCGCGGGTGCCGTTCCGGCTGCCCAGCATTCCAGGCTTCGGCGCGATTGACCGCTATATCTTCGGAACGACATTCGGTGCCTTCGCGATTGTGCTGTTCAGCCTGACATCGGTGATCTGGATCACCCAGGCGCTGCGCGACATTGATCTCATGACCAGCCGGGGCCAGACGGTTCTGGTGTTTCTCGGCATCACCGGCCTCGTCATCCCGATGCTGGTGCTGGTGATCGCGCCGATCGCCCTGATGATCGCGGTCATGCACGCGATCGGCCGGCTCTCGAACGATTCGGAACTGATCGTCATGAATGCCGCCGGCATGTCGCCTTGGGCGCTGTTCCGGCCGTTTCTCATCATGGCGGTCATGGTCAGCACGATCATGACCATGATCGGCGGCTGGCTCGGCCCACTCGGCCTGCAGACCCTCAACCGATGGGCAAATGAAGTCCGCGCCGACCTCGTCACCAACGTGGTGCAGCCGGGCCGCTTCAATGGCTTCGAGCGCGGCCTCGTGTTCCATATCCGCGAGCGCCAGGCCAATGGCGTGCTGCTCGGCGTCTTTGTGGACGACCGGCGCTCTTCGAAGGAGCGTGCGACCTTCCTCGCCGAACAGGGAACCATCGTGAAGGACGAGCGCGGCACCTTCCTCGTGCTCGAGACCGGAAGCGTGCAGCGGCTGGAGATCCCTCAGCGCAAGAAAGATGAAAAGGGTCCGGTGAAGCCCAAGGATCCGACCATCGTGAAGTTCGAGCGCTATGCGCTCGATCTTGCGCAGGCGAATTCCGACCAGCAATTCCAGCGCGTTTCTGCCCGCGATCGCTTCATCTGGGATTTGTACAACAACGATCCCGAAAAGACCCGGCTGCAGGACGGTCAGGTGCGCGCCGAATTGCACGACCGTATCTTCGCGCCGATCTACCCGATCGTCTTCACCATCATCACCTTCGCCTATCTCGGGGCTCCGCGCACCACCCGGCAAGGCCGTGCGATGTCGATCGCCGGCGCGTCGCTCGCGATTGCCGGCATCCGGCTGATGGGTTTCGTCGTGATCGTGCTGTGCGTGCGCTACCCTTGGGTGCTGACGCTGCAATATCTGCTGCTTGCGGTCGCAAGCGGACTGGGCCTCTACGCCATACATCGCGGGCTCGAGATCGAGCCGCCCGCCTTCGTCACCGATACGGTCAATGCCATCAGCGCGCAGCTTGCGCGGCTGGGGCGGCCCGCTGCGGCGTCAAGCTGAGGAGCTGGCGTTGCGCATTTCGATCACACTCGGGCGATATTTCGGGATGCGGTTCCTCGTAACCGTTCTCGCGGTGTTTTCCGGCGTGGTATTCCTCGTCGCCCTGCTCGATTCGGTCGAGCTGATGCGCCGCACGGCGAATAACGAGAACGCAACCGCACTCGCAGTGATCAAGCTGTCCTTCTTTCGAGTCCCGATCATTGCCGAGCGGATTATGCCTTTCTGCGCGCTGATCGGTGCGATGTCCTGCTATCTCAGCCTGTCGCGCCGCAACGAACTTGTGGTGGCCCGCGCCGCCGGCGTATCCGCCTGGCAGTTCACCGCGCCGGCCATCATTCTGGCGCTGCTGCTCGGTGTGTTCGCGACACTGGTCTACAATCCCGTGGCCGCGGCGCTGCAGGAGCGCTCGAAGCGCTACGAAATCGAAATCTTCGGCCAGCGGGAATTCGGTCAACAGGAAGCCGGCTTCTGGGTCCGGCAGAGAAGCCCTGAGGGCCAGTCCATCATCAATGCCGAAAAGAGCCGCCAGCAAGGACTGCGTCTCGACCGCGTGACGATTTTCACGTTCGATCATGACGGGCGCTACCAGGAGCGGATCGAGGCCCGCACCGCCGATCTCGGTGAGGGCGCCTGGCATCTTACCGATGCGCGGGTCTACCCGACCAACGCGCCCCCGTCCGTGCACGCGACCTACGATCTGAAAACCAACCTGTCGCGCGAGCAGGTCCGCGAGAATTTCGCGACGCCGGAGACGCTGACGATTTGGGAATTGCCGGAATACATCCGACTCGCCGAGAATGCCGGTCTGGCCGCCGCGGGCTATCGCCTGCAGTACCAGAAGTTGCTGTCCCGCCCGTTCCTGCTCGCATCGATGGTGCTGCTGGCCGCGGCGTTCAGCCTGCGCTTTGCCCGCATGGGCGGTGTGCAGAAAATGGTTCTGGGTGGCGTCCTGTCCGGCTTTTTGCTCTATGTACTCTCGAAGATCACCGACGATATGAGTAAGACTGAGCTATTGTCGCCAATGACGGCAGCTTGGGCGCCGGTGCTTATTGGGGGACTGACGGGGTTCTTGGTGTTGCTTTATCAGGAAGACGGGTAATGGCGTTGCGTAATCCATCCCGTCCCGGATCGACTGTCCGCGCCATGCGTGTCGCGGCACTGGTGTCTGTTGCCGTGGCCCTGCTCGGGGCCGCGACCGTCACGCCTGCGTCCGCTCAGACCGACTTCTTCAAGTTCGAGCAGCGGCCGAAGGCTGTGAAGCGGGCTGCGCCAGCCGGACAAGCGGCCGGTCGTGGCGACAAGCAGATGCTGGTCCAGGCGTCCGAGGTCCAGTACGACCACGTCAACCAGCGCGTGAACGCGGTCGGCAACGTCCAGATCTATTACGACGGCTCCACGATCGAAGCCGACCGGGTCATCTATAATCAGAAGACCAAGCGGCTGCGGGCCGAGGGCAACGTCCGGCTCACGGAGCCGGGCGGCAACATCACCTATGGTGAAATCCTCGAGCTGAACGACGACTATCGCGACGGCTTCGTCGATTCCCTGCGCGTCGAGACACCCGACCAGACCCGGTTCGCCGCCGCCCGCGTCGACCGCAGCGAGGGCCGCTATTCGGTGCTGCAGAGCGGCGTCTATACCGCCTGCGAGGCCTGCAAGACCGATCCGCGCAAGCCGCCGCTCTGGCAGGTGAAGGGCGCGCGCATCATCCACGATGAGCAGGAGAAGATGATCTATTTCGAACAGGGCTCGTTCGAGCTGTTCGGAATGCCGATCGCCCATTTCCCCTATTTCTCGACGCCCGATCCGACCGTGAAGCGCAAGAGCGGCTGGCTGATGCCGGTCTTCTCGACCGGCTCGAAGCTCGGCTTCGTGATGGAGGCGCCCTATTTCTGGGCGCTCGCGCCGAATTACGATTTGACCCTGACGCCAAGCGTGTCGACCAAGCAGGGTCCGTTCATGCAGGCCGAATTCCGCCATCGGCTGCTGAACGGCGCCTATGCGATCCGTGCCGCCGGCATCCGGCAATTCGACAAGGACGAGTTCATTCACGAGAACAACGGCTCGCCGACGCCGGGCTATCGTGATTGGCGCGGCGCCATTGAATCGAACGGCCAGTTCGGCCTCAACCAGCGCTGGGTCTGGGGCTGGGACGCCCTCTTGATCTCGGACAAGACCTTCTATCAGGACTATCCGGTCCAGACCTTCACCAATGACGCGCGCAACCCCTTCCAGAACAACAAGATGGAAGGCGTGTCGCAGCTCTATTTGGTCGGTCGCGGCAGCCGCAGCTATTTCGACGCGCGCACCATCCACTATTATGGCTTCTCGGAGTTCGACCAGCAGAAGGAACTGCCGATCGTCCATCCGGTCATCGACTACAACTATGTGGTCGGTCAGCCGGTGCTCGGGGGCGAACTCGCATTCCGCTTCAACCTGACGAGCGTGTCGCGCGACTCCGCTGACTTCGACCCGATCAACAAGACCGCGGCCGACTTCGATTATTGCGGCTTCAACAGCGCCGATCCCGCCGTCAAGAACACCAACAACTGCCTGCTGCGCGGCGCCCCTGGCAGCTACACACGCTTCTCGGCCGAGGCTACCTGGAAGAAGACGATCATCGATCCGCTCGGCCAGATGTTCACGCCGTTCTTCTCGCTGCGCGGCGACATCGCTTCGGTCAATCTGGAAAACGAACCCGGCGTCGCCAACTTCATCCAGACCAACGACACCGCTCAATATCGCGGGATGCCGGTGGCTGGCCTCGAGTATCGCTATCCCTTCATCAACGTTCAGCCCTGGGGCACGACGACCGTCGAGCCGATCGCGCAGGTCATCGCGCGTCCCAACGAGCAGAAGATCGGAAGGCTCCCGAACGAGGATGCCCAGAGCTTCGTGTTCGACGACGGCAACCTGTTCCGCGTCGACAAGTTTTCCGGCTGGGACCGCGTCGAAGGCGGCGGCCGGGTCAACTACGGCGTACAGGCGACGACGCAGTTCAATCAGGGCGGATATGTGAACGTCCTGTTCGGCCAGTCGTACCAGCTGTTCGGCACCAATTCCTTCGCCATGGGCGATGCCACCAACACCGGACTGAACAGCGGACTCGACACCCGCAGGTCCGACTATGTGGCGCGCCTGTCCTATCAGCCGGACCGCATCTTCACCTTCACCACGCGCTACCGCTTCGACGAGCACAACTTCGAAATGCGGCGCTTCGAGCTGGAGGGCCGCGCGAATTTCGACCGGCTGTCGCTCCAGGCCCTGTACGGCAATTACGACAAGCAGCCCGAGCTCGGCTTCCTGGATCGGCGTGAGGGTGTGCTCGGCGGGGTGTCCTACAAGGTGAATCAGAACTGGGCGGTGCTGGCGGCGGCGCGTTACGACATCGACGCCGACAAGTTCGACCAGACCCGGCTCGGCGTCGGATATATCGACGATTGCCTTATCTTGGCCCTGAATTACATCACCAGTTACACCTACAGCGGTAATCCGACGAAGGACCATCGTCTGATGCTGCAGCTGAGCCTGCGCACGCTCGGCACCACCTCAGGAACTTCCGGGGTGCCGGGTATCGGCGGGCTCTAGGCCAGAACGCCTCGGCGCCCCTTCCCCTCGCAGGGACGATTGATGATGCAAGACCGACCATCCGCATGGGCTCCTTCTCGCTGGAACCCTGTACGCTGGCTGCTTGGCGTCGCGGCCCTGAGTGCCGTCGCGATGATGACAGTCGCGCCGGCGAAGGCGCAGATCGTGCTCTATGTCACCGGACAGCCGATCACCGCCTATGACATCGATCAGCGCAGCCGCCTGATCGGGCTCGGCGGCAAGCCGAAGTCGCGTCAGGAGGTCATCAACGAACTGATCGACGACAAGGTCAAGATCCTGACGGCCAAGCGCTTCAATTTCGAGATGAGCCAGGCTGACGTGGACAACGCCTTCGCCAGCATCGCCCGCAATGCGGGTGCGACGACGGAGCAGTTCAGCAAGATGCTCGAAAGCCGCGGCGTCAACCCGAACACGCTTAAGGCGCGGCTGAAGGCCGACCTCACCTGGAATCAGGTGGTGCGCGGCAAGTTCGGCCAGCAGCTCACCCCGTCCGAGAAGGATATCTTCGAAGCGGAAATGAAGAGCGGCGATCAAAAGGAGGCGGGCGTCGAATATACCCTGCATCCGATCACCTTCGTGGTGCCGCGCGGCTCCTCTTCCGGCACCATCGAGGCACGCCGGCGCGAAGCCGAAGCGCTCCGGCAACGCTTCCAGTCCTGCGCTACCGGACTGCCCTTCGCCCGCGCTTTGCGCGAGGTGGTGGTGCGCGCCCCGATCCGCCGTAACTCCGCGGACCTCAGCCCTGCGCTTCGCGAAGTCCTCGCCAAGGTCGACGTCGGGAGAGTGACGCCCCCCGAGATCACCGAAGGCGGCGTCGAGGTCTTTGCGCTATGCGACAAGAAGGAAACCAATTCGGATTCGCCCAGCAAGCGAAAGGTCCGCGATGAGATCTTCCAGAAGCGTTTCCAGTCGCGCGCCGACCGCTATTTGAAGGAATTGCGGTCCCAGGCCATGATTGAATACAAGCAATAACGACATGCGCGCCCTGGCGCTCACCATCGGCGAGCCGGCCGGCATCGGCTGCGACATCGCGCTCGCCGCCTGGACGATGCGGCGCGCCCGGGAGATTCCCGCGTTCTATCTCGTCGGCGATCCGGATCACATCGCGGCCCGCGCGCAGCGGATCGGCCTCGACGTTCCGCTGGCGGCGGCAACACCGGAAGACGCCAGCCTGCGCTTCGACAGCGCCCTGCCCGTGGTACGACTCGAAGAACGCGCAACCGCCGAACCCGGCCGCCCGGATGACACCAGCGCCGCCATCTCGCTTGCATCGATCCGGCGTGCCGTGCGTGACGTGGTCGATCGCCGCGCATCCGCGATCGTGACCAATCCGATCGCCAAGGCGGTGCTGTATCGCGCCGGCTTCAGCGATCCGGGACATACCGAATATCTCGCCCGCCTTGCCCATGAGATGATGGGTGTGACCGCGACGCCGGTGATGATGCTCTGGTCGGAGGACCTCGCCGTGGTCCCCGTCACCATCCACATCCCGCTGCGCGCGGTGCCTGAAACCCTGACCGCCGACCTGATCGTGGAAACAGGCCGGATCGTCGCCCGCGATCTCGCCCGGCGCTTCGGCATTCGCACGCCGCGGCTCGCGATCGCCGGTCTCAATCCGCACGCGGGCGAAGACGGACTGCTCGGCAGTGAGGAGACCAGCATCATCGGACCGGCGGTCGAACGCCTGCGCGAATCCGGGATCGCGGTGCGCGGGCCGCTCCCGGCCGATACGCTTTTTCACGCAGCCGCGCGTCGCGGGTATGACGCCGCGCTGTGCATGTATCACGACCAGGCACTGGTCGCGATCAAGACGCTGGCGTTCGATGAGGCGGTGAATGTCACCCTCGGCCTGCCCTTCATCCGCACCTCGCCCGATCACGGCACCGCGTTCGACATTGCCGGCACCGGCCGGGCCAATCCCGAGAGCCTGATCGCCTCGCTCAAGCTCGCAGCACGGCTTGCGGCGCAGGAGCAGGCGACGCAGTCGGCCGCATAGATGGTTGCGGCCGACGATCTACCGCCGCTGCGCGAGGTCATACGCAAATACGACCTGATCGCACGCAAGTCGCTCGGCCAGAACTTCCTGCTCGACCTCAACCTCACCGGCCGGATCGCGCGTGCCGCAGGGCCGCTCGCGGGCGCCACCGTGATCGAGATCGGACCCGGTCCCGGCGGACTGACGCGGGCGCTTCTCATGCATGACGCCGACCGGGTCATTGCGGTGGAACGCGACGCCCGTGCGGTTGCCGCTTTGCAGGAGGTCGCGGCGCGCTATCCCGGCCGTCTCACCGTGATCGAAGGCGACGCACTCGAGTTCGACCCGGCGCCGTTTCTCGGTGCCGGTCCGGTGCGGATCGTCGCCAACCTGCCCTACAACATCGCGACCGTACTGCTGACCGGGTGGCTCGAGACCGAGCCCTGGCCGCCGTTCTACGACCGCCTGGTTCTAATGTTCCAGCGCGAGGTGGCGGAGCGGATCGTGGCGCAGCCCAACACCAAGGCCTACGGCCGCCTGTCGGTGCTGGCGCAATGGCGCACGCAGCCTAAAATCCTGTTCGACATCGCCCCGTCCGCCTTTGTGCCGCCGCCCAAGGTGACATCGTCCGTGGTGGAACTGATCCCCCGCGCCGCGCCGGAAGCATGCGACAGGGTCGCCCTCGCCCGCGTCGCCGAAGCCGCATTCGGTCAGCGTCGCAAGATGCTGCGACAGAGCCTGAAATCGCTTGGAGCGGACCCGCTGCCGCTACTCGAAGAAGCCGGCATTGCGCCGACAGACCGGGCGGAAGACATCCCGGTGAGCGGCTTCGTGCGGCTCGCGCGCGCCTATGCGGCGCGGTCGTGACGCATCACATCGCGACGCATCACGACGACAGGGATTTCAGGTCCACGAGGATCGTATCGACGAACGACTGAATGTCGTCCTTGTGCACGCGCTTCAGCCGCTCGGCTGTCAGGATGCTGCGCAGGCGGCTCAGGCTCTCGCTGAGGTCGCGGTTGACCAGCACATAGTCGTATTCGGTCCAGTGCGGGATTTCCTCGGCTGCGTTCCGCAGCCTGCGGGCAATGATGTCCGCCGTATCCTCGGCACGCCGTTCAAGCCGCGCCTTCAGTTCCTCGCCGGTCGGCGGCAGCACGAAGACGCTCACGACATCCGGCCGCATCGTCTCATAGAGTTGAAGCGTCCCCTGCCAGTCGATGTCGAACAGGACGTCGCGGCCCTCATTCAGCGCGGCTTCGACCGGTTCGCGCGGCGTTCCGTAGAAATTGCCGTGCACCTCGGCCCATTCGAGCAATTCGCCGCCCTCGCGCATCTGCTCGAACCGGCGCCGCGGCACGAAATGATAATGCACGCCGTCGACTTCGCTGGTGCGACGCTGACGGGTGGTCACCGAGATTGACAGACTGACCTTGTCTTCCTGTTCGAGCAGCAGTCGCGTCAGCGTCGTCTTCCCCGCACCGGATGGCGAGGACACGATCAGCAAAAGTCCGCGCCGGGCGATGTCGATATTCACGCTCATTCGAGATTCTGTACCTGCTCGCGAAATTGTTCGACCACGCTTTTCAGCTCCAGGCCGATATTGGTCAGTTCGACGTCATTGGACTTGGCGCACAGCGTGTTGGTTTCGCGGTTGAGTTCCTGCGACAGGAAATCGAGCCGCCGGCCGATGGCGCCGCCGCCGGCCATCAGCTTGCGCGCCTGCGCGATATGGGCGGCGAGCCGGTCCAGCTCCTCGCGAATGTCGGCCTTGCCGGCGAGCAGGACCGCCTCCTGATGCAGCCGGTCGGGATCGAGGCGCGTCGAGGCCTCGAGCAGCAC
>JAEWHY010000453.1 GCA_023387555.1 Pseudomonadota bacterium | reverse complement strand
GATGGCCGGCCCGCGACGCTGCAGAACATACGGGTGTCGCTGTTCGTGGTCGGCACCGAGCGCGATCACGTGGCGCCCTGGCGGTCGGTGTACAAGATCCACCAGATCACCGATACCGATGTCACCTTTGTGCTGACCAGCGGCGGGCATAACGCCGGGATCGTCAGCGAGCCCGGTCATCCGCGGCGGCGGTTCCGCATCGCCTTGAAGAGGACCGCCGATCTTTGCCTCGATCCCGACGAATGGGTGACGATGGCGGACCAGAAGGACGGCTCCTGGTGGGTGAGCTGGGCGCAGTGGCTGGGCGCGCATTCGAACCCGGAGCGGGTCTCGCCGCCCGGAATGGGTGCTGCCACGCGTGGTTATCCGCCGGTCGGCGACGCGCCGGGCACGTTTGTATACCAGCGCTAGAAGGCAGACCGAGAACCCGGTCCGCGCCGTCGCGCCGAACGAATTTAACGTCGCGTTTTTGGAACGTTGCATCGCTCCGGCCCATTGGACGGATGGGACGACATCAAGGAGGCCAGGAACATGGCACGACAGCAAGGCAGCAATCACGAAAGCGATCGGCGGAAGTCATCGGGCAAGAAGAGCTCGCAGCGTCAGCAGAGCCAGGAGGGCGGATCGCACCGTCAGCAGGGCGGCTCGCAGGAGAGCAACCCGGGCAACTTCGCCAACGATCCGGAGCGGGCCTCCGAGGCCGGCCGCAAGGGCGGACAGCGCTAGCGCGCCGCGCCCGTCCTTTAGGGGACGGGGTCTCAGCCGACAATTGGAAGCAAAGCGCCGCGCCCGGAACGAGCGCGGCGCTTCAGGCGCTTTAATGGAGAGGCCTCCCTAGGCGGCTTCCGCCATTTCGTTGAGCGAGGCTTCCGCGAGCTCGGTCAGCGCTTCGTCGGTCGCTTTCTCTTCCTGCAGGGTCTCCTCCAGGAGCGAGGCGGCGTCCGACAGCCCGAGCTGGTTGGCCCAGGCAATCAGCGTGCCGTAACGGGAGATCTCGTAATGCTCGACCGCCTGTGCTCCCGAGAGGAGGCCGGCGTCGAGCGCAGCCGAGTTCTTGAAGTCCTTGGCGACTTCCTGGCCCTCTTCGACGAGGCCCAGAATGGCGGGGCAGGTCTTGCCCCTCGCAGGCTTGCCGATCATCTCGAACACCTGCTCGAGGCGCTCGACCTGGCCCTCGGTCTCGTGGAGATGCTTCTCGAAAGCCGCCTTCAGTTCTTCGGACTGGGCAGCCTTCGCGAGTTTCGGCAGGGCGGTGACGATCTTCTTCTCGGCGAAATAAATGTCTTTCAGGGTCTCGTGGAAAAGATCTTCCAGGGTTTTTTCCTTGGCGGGCATGGCATGTCTCCGGTCGTAGTCTCGGCGCAACGCCCGGTAGTCATCTTGGTTCCCCAAAAAGTGAAAGCCAGCCGCGCGGTAAGAGGCCGAGCCCTACTCACGCCTCGCGAACGCCGCGTCTTCTCACGCGTTGTCGTGCGGGAGTATTGCGTATGAAAGATCAGATGATTGCGCTCGTGGAAGCTGTGCGCCTCGCGCGGCTGGAAATCGAATGTTACCGCGACCCCGCCTGCCGGGCGTCGCCGGAGTGGACGGTCCGGCGTCTCGCCGAACTGCTCGAAAGCGCGGATGTGACAGAGGCGATGGCAGTGCTCGTCCCCGGCGAAGCGAGCCCGTCCGTCGTACCCGAGGACCGGCCGCTTCCCGAGATGACGTATCCCTGGCCGTAGGCGCGCACCAGCGCAGACGTGCCGGCGAACAGCGAAATTGCTTCCGCTAGTTCGTCGGGCCTTGGGTGCGCAGCGCCTTGGCCATGTCGAGGTGATGCTTGAGATCCGGAAGCGTCTTGGCGGCCCAGGCTTTCAGTTCCGGATTGGCGCCACCGTCGGCATATCGCTCGAACAGCGATACCGCGTCCTCATGCGCCTTGACCTGCATGGCGTCGTATTCCTTGTCGAATTCCGCGCCGTTCAGGCTCTTCAGCTTGTCGATCTTTTCCTGGTGCGAACTGTCCATCGCGGCCGGAAGCTCGACCTTGGCCTTCGGCGCCATCGCCTTCAGTTCATTCGAGGTCTTGGTATGGTCCGAGATCATCTGGGCGGCGAACTTCTTGCTCGCTTCGTCCGCCTTCTGCTCGGCGAGCTTGCTCGATTCAATCTCGAACATGTCGCTAATGGCGACCAGCGTTGCAAAGTCCTGGGTCGACGGCGCCTTCCCGACAAGCGCGTTGATGCCGGTCTTTTCGCCGAGGCTCTGCGCGAGCACCGGACCGGCGATAAGCACGAGCGCCAGCGATAGGGCGAGCTTTTTCATGGGACTGCCTCCGGGTTGTGCCGGGGAAATGCAGCACAACGTGGGGAGTTCCGCGAAACCTTGCAAAAGCGGGCCTGCCTTCAGCCTTGCCTTTATGGTGCGGCTGGGCCAGCCGAAATGGAACGCGCAACTTGTTGCAACGTTGGCGGGCGATGGCCGAGGCAATGAACGATCCGTTTGACTGTCTGATCGTCGGGGCCGGCCCGGCCGGCCTCACGGCGGGCATTTATCTTGGACGGTATCTTCGGAAGGTTTTGATCCTTCACGACGATAAAAGCCGGGCGGCGCTCATTCCCAGCAGCCATAATTTTCCGGGCTTCCCGTCCGGCATCAATGGGCTGGAGTTTCTTGAAACCCTGCGCCAGCAGGCTTGCCAGTACGGCGCCCAAGTCGAGGTTGCCACCGTGACCGGCCTCACGCGCACGCAGGAGCAGTTCGAGGCGCAGACAACCAACGGCGGCCTGTGCGCCCGACGGGTGATCCTGGCGACCGGCGTGCGCGATCACAATCCGCAGGTGCCCGGCCTCGAAGGCGCGATATACGACGGGCAGCTTCGCTATTGCCCGATCTGCGACGGATACGAAGCCATCGACAAGGCGATTGCCGTGATCGGACCCTACGAGCATGCTCGCAAGAAGGCGCGCTTCCTGAGCACCTATACGCGTCAGGTTACGGTCATCTCACCGGAACAGCCGGACGCTCCCGCTGATCCTGCGGTCAGCGTCGCGACAGGATCCGTCAGTGCCATCGAACGCGATGACGCGATTACCGTCGTTCTCGCCGACGGCCGGAGGCTGACCTTCGACGCGGTCTATGCCGCCCTTGGCTGCGCGCCGCAATCGCAACTGGCCCGTTCGATCGGCGCGAAGTGCGATCAGGACGGAGCCCTGATCGTGGATGGCCACCAGAAAACCAGCGTCGAGGGGCTGCATGCGATCGGTGATGTCGTGTCCTGCCTCGACCAGATGGCGGTCGGCATCGGTCATGCCGCCATTGCAGCGACCGCGGTCCATAACAGCCTGCCCGCCTCGCCGCGATGAGTTCGCCGCGGGGCGTCCCTTCCCGCGAATTTCACCGGATCAGCGGTCATCCACAATCGCCAGCGCGACCAGATTGAACGCCATGATCGGAAAGATCTTCAGCATCGGCCCGAGCGGATCGATCCAGAGCCCGGGCACGAGAATGGTGCCAATGATCGCGTAGGCGATCGAGATCAACAGCGCCGCGTAGAGCCCATAGCGTGCGGTCGGCCGGTAGAGGATCGCAAGCCCGATGGCGATGTCCGCAAGCGCTCCTGCGATGGTTGCCGCGGCAGCCACCGTCGGACCGAGGCCTCCTTCGCGCACGTATGAGGTTCCGATCTCCCATCCAGGGCCGAGCGAGATCAGGCCAGTGACAATCCAGAACGCGCCGAACACCGCGAAGACGAGGGGCTTCGGGACGTACAGCCGGGCAAACCATCGCTCCTGCACCGAGGCAGGCTCCCGCATCAGTTCGTGTTCGATATCCCGCGCTTTCAATCCCGTAGCCTGCTCCCAGGGCTTCGGATCCCCGACCGCGCCAAAATGCATCTCGCGCTGGGCCGTGCTACGCACCGGTGGCTTCCAGCCAAGCACCACGGCGGCATCCCCCAGCCGATAGAGCAGCGTGGCCGCCCAGGCCGGGAGCTCGAACCTGCGTGCTGGCCGCCAGCGCATCCATCGCCGGAAGACATCAACCAGGTCCGGAAACTCATAGCGGCGGGGGCCGACGACATCTAGAATCTGACGTGACGGCGCGTCAGGTTTCAAAAGGATAGGGATCGTTTCGACGACATCGTCGAGATGCACGGGTTGCAGCTTGCCGGTACCGGGCATGACCGGCAGAACCGGTAGCGCGGCGAGACTGCGCAACAGCGCGCTGCCGCCATAGGCGCTGCGGCCGATCACCACGGACGGCCGCAGGATGATCCAGTTCAGGTCGCTGGATGCCAGCGCCTGCTCGCCACGCTGCTTGGAGCGCGAAAATTGCGTGGCGCCCCGGTCGGCACCAATGGCAGAGAAGTGGATGACCTTCGCAACATTCTCCTGCTGGCAAGCCTCATAGAGCGCGGAGATCCCGGTAACGTGTACGCCTTCGGTCGATTCCGAGGGGCTGTCCTGAAGCGTGCCGGCAACATTGATGACGGCGTCAATGTCCTTGAGCAGCGGTCGCCAAGATGAAGCGTCAACGGCGCGAGAGATATCGACTGTGGCCCATTCGATCGCACCAAGCGCGCTGAATGTGCGATATGTGCGATGCGCGTGCCGGGCCACCCCGACGATGCGGTGTCCCTGCGCGGACAACCGCGCAGCGATGGCTGAACCGATCAGGCCGGAAGCACCAATGATCAGTATGCGCACGGCTCTCCCGCCGGTTTAGCGCCGGCTCGCTTTGACATGATCGTTCGAAGCCGCGGCATCCGGCCTGGAATGCCCAACGGAAACGTTGGCAATGCAACGACACGGCGGCGGTGAAACCTGCCGGCTTTAAGACGTCCTAAGCGATGACGTCCTAAGCGCGCCGGTCATGGAAAGTTCCGTCGTGCCGCACCCGGCCCGCAAAATTGCGCTTCAACTCGGGGGGCGCACAAGGCTAGCCAGAAGGCACCCACGTAAATTACCGGCAATCTGTGAAAATCCCGGAACGCTTATCGCAGTCGCCGGTTAAGCTCGTACAGGCACATCGTTGCATCCAAGCAACGCTTTGCCGCCCTGGCGGTGATCGGGGAAGCTCGTGCCGATAACAGGGTCGAGACAGGAAAGGTCCGGCAGATGCATCGCCGGGCCTTTCGTGTGTCTGGCGCTCGCTTTTCGGATGTCGCGCTCGCTGCCCCTCGCGCGGAGCGGATCACTGCTGCGAGGCAATGGAACGTGCAGGCAAACACGAGAACGCGCCAGGAAACGCCGGACGACGCAGATTTCAGGACGTCGTGGCTCGCGCCGCGCGGTATCTTTACTTCGCGGACAATGATGCAATCCTTCGCGCAGAATGTCCCTCACCACAATTATGTTCATTTTCGCGCTCTCGCGGTCACAGCTCACGGAACGTTCCGCCATCATCACTGTTGTTGGCGCAACGAGGAGTGCGCTTTCAATGAACCGTCAAGCAACGAATGCTCCGTCCGGCAGCAGCCCGCGAGGTCCTGCCGAACGACCCTTGGATTTTTCCGCAGAAACCGAGCAGTTCAGGAGAACAGCGTCCGAAGCCGCCTCCGGGGTCGGCGATCACCTGCGCCAGATCATGGATCAGCAGGTGGAGACGGGCGCATCGATGGTGGGCTCGCTCGCCAACTCTCTGCATTCCGCGGCCGGCGAACTCGAGCAGCAGAACCCCCAGGTCGGCAAGTTCGCGCGAATCGCTGCCGATGGCCTCGACAGGGTTGCCGAGCAACTCAAGGGGCAGAACACCGAAGATCTTCTTCGGACGGCACGCGAGTTCACCCAGCGACAGCCCGCCCTTGTCTTCGGTGCAGCCGCATTGGCCGGGTTCTTCGCCCTTCGGCTTTTCAAGACCGCAACCACGGCGTCGTCCTCGTCAATATCGTCGTCAATGCAGCCGTCGCATAACGGCCGATCGAGAGAGCGGAACGGATCTCATGGCCTTTGAGGGGAGCCGGAATTCGGCGTTTCCGCGCGCGATCGAAGATAGCGTCTCCGACGTCGCGGATCTTGTTCGGAAAGAATATGCGCTGGCCCGTGCCGAGATTTCAGAAAAGTTCGCAACCAAGGCAAGTGGCGCGGGCTTTCTGGTTGCGGCCGGTCTGATCTGCCTCGTCGCAGCGGTGCTCTTCCTGCAAGCTGCGATCCTGGCGATCGCAAGTTATGGCATCGCGATGTACTGGGCGGCCTGCATCGTCGCCGCCGCGGTCCTCATCGTCGCGATCATCCTGTTTGCGATAGGGCGCTCACGGTTGTCGCAGCCGATGACGCCGAGCCGTACGGTCCATCAGCTTCAAAAAGACATGAGCCTTATCAAGGAGCCCACTCTATGAATCACAACCGCACGTATTCGGGCGGCGCCGAATGGCTGGTCGACCGGATCAAAAAGAATCCCGAGGGGCTGCTCCTGGTCGCAGCCGGGTGCGCTCTGATGATGCGCGCCGGCACCGGAATGCCCTTCAGGGAGCACTTCAGGGAGCACATGCCGCAGGTCGGCGCCGGAATTTCCAGGGCCCGTTCGCAGGCGGCGGATTACGCGCAATCGGCGAGCGACAGAGCCTCCGATTATGCGTCGCAGGTTGCCTCCTTTGCGAGCTCGACCGCGGAAAGACTCCGGGACGAGTCCGGGCGCGTCGTTGAAAACGTACGCACGCAAGCGTCCGGCGCGGTCGAGAATGTCATGGAGCGTCAGCCGCTCGCGATCGCGCTTGTCGGATTGCTGGCGGGTGCCGCGGTCGCGTCGGCATTCCCGGCGACCGATATCGAGCGCCGCGCGATGGGACCGCTGGCCGACGAGCTGAAAGAGGCCGGATCGGATCTCGCCGGTCGGGTTTCTGAAAAGGCTCAGGCCGCAGCGGATCGGCTCAAGCAAACGGCGGAAGACCAAGGGTTGGACGCCGACAAGCTCAAGCAGGCCGGATCCGAGGTCGCGCAAGCGATGACCGGCTCGCGTTCAGGCCAATCCTCGAAGGGCAGTGGAATTGAGGGCACCTCGCCGTCCACGCCGCGAAACAATACGCATTGAGGACGCC
>JAEWHY010000401.1 GCA_023387555.1 Pseudomonadota bacterium | reverse complement strand
TGATGAACGACTACATGAAGGAAGTCTACCCGGTCGCCGCTGCGGCGGAGTGACGGCATAGAAAAGGCGGCGAAGCTCTCGCCGCCTTTTCCGCATGTCTGTTCGAACCTCAGGCCTGCTTGCGGCCCATCACGACGCCGGCGATCGCCTGCAGCACGCCGCCGCCGATCAGGCCGCCGATCCCGTTTGCCACGAGATTGGAAAGACCTGCTTCGCCGCCGAACGCCTGCATGAGCAGTCCGCCGCCGATGCCGCCGATCGCGCCGATGATCGTTCGGACGATGATGCTTGTGGCCTGCTGCTTCAGAATGGCGGCTACGGCGTTGCCGCCGATTGCGCCGCTGATGAGCTGAGTGATGAGTGGCACAAATGCTTCCATGTACACTCCCCCGTTTGGTCGTGCCGGAAACGCGTCCGGGCCCCCGGCCACGACACGTGAAGCTGGCCAGCGCAAACATCGCCGAATCACCAGCACCGAACCCCCTTCGGTGGGATCAAGGTGGTTGCAAAACGCTCAACTGTCAATTTGGCCGGGAAGTTGCCCACCAAAGCCATTGCGATGGAAGCGCGTGGCCGAACAGCCGCTCGCGGTTGCCATGGATCAGGCGCCCGTCCGGTTACGGTGGCAGATCGCGTGAATCGTTTCACGCGGTCCGCTCCAGCCGGAATATTTTCGGATGATGCTCAGGCCGCGTCGAAGACGCCGCGGCGGATCTGGTCTTGCTCGATCGACTCGAACAGAGCCTTGAAGTTGCCCTCGCCGAAGCCTTCATCGCCCTTGCGCTGGATGAATTCGAAGAAGATCGGCCCGAGCACCGTGCCGGAGAAGATCTGCAGCAGCACCTTGGTCATGCCGCCGTCCACGACACCCTCGCCGTCGATCAGCACCCCATGCTGCTTCAGCCGATGCACCGGCTCGCCGTGGCCCGGCACCCGCTCGTCGACCTTCTCGTAATAGGTCTCCGGCGGCGACGGCATGAACGGCAGGCCGTTGGCGGCGAGCTGACCGACGCTCTCATAAATGTCGCGACAGCCCATCGCGACATGCTGGATGCCCTCGCCCCTGTACTCGCGCAGGTATTCCTCGATCTGCGACTTGTCATCGAGCGACTCGTTGATCGGGATGCGGATCTTGCCGCAGGGCGACGTCATCGCGCGCGACACGAGGCCGGTGATCTTGCCTTCGATATTGAAGAAGCGGATGTCGCGGAAATTGAACAGCTTCTGGTACCAGCCGGCCCAGTGATCCATGCGCCCGCGCTGCACATTGTGGGTCAGGTGATCGAGATAATAGAGCCCGGCGTTTTCCGGCTTCGGATCGCGCTCACCGGTCCAGACGAAGTCGACGTCCCAGATCGAACCCTTCTCCCCATAGCGATCGACGAAATACAGCAGCGAGCCGCCGATCCCCTTGATCGCCGGGATCGCAAGCTCCATCGGCCCGACGCTGGTCTCGCCCGGCTCGGCGCCGAGCGACAGGGCGCGCTCGTAGGCCTTCTTCGCATCGACGACGCGGAAGGCCATCGCGCAGGCGCAGGGCCCGTGCTCGGCCGCAAAGCGCTGCGCGAATGAGTCCGGCTCGGCATTCACCACAAAATTCACGTCGCCCTGGCGCCAGAGCTGGACGTTCTTGGAGCGGTGCTTGGCGACCAGGGTGAAGCCCATGGTCTCGAACAGCTTGCCGAGCTTCTCGGGCTCGGGGTGGGCGTATTCGACGAACTCGATGCCGTCGGTGCCCATCGGATTGGCTTCGGTAATGGCGGCGGCCGGCGCGTCGTGGGGGAACGGACCCATGGCGGTCTCCTGTGCGATCAGCGTTTTTCTGTCGCCGAGGGATAACCGAAAGCGGCCGCAAAAAGCGTGCAAACTTGCCGGCTATGTGCAAATCTGCGCACGCTCTGTGCGATATTTTGAGAAACGATGCACGATTCAATCGCCATCGACGACACCGACCTGAAGCTGCTCTCGGCGCTGCAGGACAACGGCGCGCTGACCAATCAGGAACTGGCGGACGCCGTGCGGCTGTCGCCCTCGCAATGCTCGCGCCGCCGGCAGCGGCTGGAACAGGCCGGCGTGATCCGCCGCTACCGCGCCGATCTCGATCCCGGCAAGCTCGGCTTCGGCATCACGGTCTTCATCTTTGTCGCGCTGGCCACGCACTCGCGCAACAATGCGCGGCGCTTCCGCGATCTGGTCGCGACCCTCGCGATGGTGCAGGAAACCCACGCGCTGACCGGCGATTCCGACTATCTGCTGAAGGTGATCGTCCCCGACCTGCGCGCGCTGTCGGCGCTGGTCAATGACGTGCTGCTGCCACACGAGGCGGTGGAGCGGGTGAAGTCCAGCATCGTGCTGGAGACGCTGAAGGACGATGCGCGGCTGCCGATCGGGTGACGACGTCATTCCGGGGCGCCGCCATCCGCGCTGTGACGCGCGTCTGCGGCACGCGATGGGCGGCGAGCCCGGAATCCATAACCACCATCGGGAGTATGGATTCCGGGCCCGCGCCTCCGGCGCGTCCCGGAATGACGGAGCCACTTAACCCCCCAAATACGCTTCCCTCACCCGCGCATCGTTGAGCAACTCGCGCCCGGTGCCGCTATGCGAGATGCGGCCGGTTTCCAGCACATAGCCGCGGTCGGCGATGGCGAGAGCGGCATAGGCATTCTGCTCGACCAGCAGCACGGTGATGCCCTGCCGCTTCAGGCCGGCGACAATCGAGAAAATCTGGTCGACCAGAATCGGCGCGAGCCCCATCGACGGCTCGTCGAGCAAAATCATCTTCGGCCGCGCCATCAGCGCGCGGCCCATCGCCAGCATCTGCTGCTGGCCACCGGACAATGAGCCCGCGGCGATCGCCCGTTTCTCCGCCAGCACCGGGAAGGTCGCGTAAACCCCTTCGATATCGGTCGCGATCTCGGAATCCCTGCGGGTCCAGGAGCCGAGCCTGAGATTGTCCGCGACCGACAGCGGCGCGAAAACCTGACGCCCTTCCGGCACCTGCACGATGCCGCGCGCGACCCGGACATGCGGCGCGACACGGTCGATCGGCTCGCCGAGAAAACGGACCGAGCCGCCCGACACCGGCTGCACGCCGGAAATCGCCCGCAGCAGCGTGGTCTTGCCGGCGCCATTGCTGCCGACCAGCGTGACGATCTCGCCCGCATTCACGGTCAGCGACAAGCCGTGCAGCACCTCGATCCGTCCGTAGCGGCTGGACAGATTGTCAATGACGAGCATCCGCCCCCTCCCCGACGGCATGAGCGCCGAGATAGGCCGCGATCACGGCCGGGTTGGTGCGCACCTCCTGCGCCGAGCCTTGCGCCAGCGTGCGGCCCTGATCGAGCACATGGATGCGATTGGAGATTTTCATCACCAGCTTCATGTCATGCTCGACCAATACGACCGTGACGCCCTGCGCCGCGATCTTCTGGATCACCGCATCGACCTCGGCGGTCTCGACCGCGTTGCAACCCGCAGCCGGCTCGTCGAGCAGCAGCACCTTCGGCTCGGCGGCCAGCGCGCGCGCGATCTCGAGCCGCTTCAGCGCGCCATAGGGCAATTCGCCGGCCGAACGGTTGCCGATCTTGTCGAGGCCCACCATCGCCAGCAGTTCCTCGGCGCGCCGCCGGGAGGCCCGGTTCTGCGCAACGACGCTCGGCAAGCGGAACAGATGCGCCAGCACGTTCCTGTTCTCGTGCAGATGGCGGCCGACCATCACATTCTCCAGCGCGCTCATGCGGAAGAAGATCTGCAGGTTCTGGAAGGTCCGCGACAGTCCGCGCTGCGCCAGGATATGCGCCGGCAGGTTGGTAACGTCCTGGCCTTCCAGCATCACCTTGCCGCGCGGCGCCCGGTAGAGCCCGGAAATCATGTTGAAGAGCGTGGTCTTGCCGGCGCCGTTCGGGCCAATGATGGCGAAGATCTCGCCGGCATTGACCGACAGCGACACATCGTCGACCGCCCGCACGCCGCCGAAATCGATCCCGAGGCCCTGCGTCGCCAGCACGCTCATGACTGGCTCCTGCGGAACAAACTGGCGAGGCTCGGCACGATACCGGCGCGCAGGAAAATCATGAAGACGATCATGATCGCGCCGAGGGCGATGTGTTCGTAATCATGAAACACGGTCAGCATCTGCGGCAGCACGGTGAGGATCGCGGCGCCGACGATCGAGCCGAGGATCGAGCCGAGCCCGCCCAGCACCGCCATCACCATGAACTCGACCGAGCGCAGGAAGCCGGCGGTGGCGGGCGTCACGAGACCGTCGAACAGCGCGAGATAGGCGCCGGCGAGTGCGGCATAGACGGCGGACAGGACGAAGGCGATCAGCTTGTAGCGCGCCACATCGACGCCGAGCACGCGCGAGGCCACTTCGCTGTCATGGATTGCCCGCAGCGCGCGGCCGGTCGGTGAATCGATCAGGTTCACCGCGAGCAGCGCTGCCAGCACCAGCGTCACCCCGGAAATCCAGTACCAGGTCACCGAGCCGCGCGCGGTCCAGCCAAACAGCATGAGCCGCGGCACCGGCATGCCGTCCGGCCCGCCGGTGAAGCGCGCTTCGTTGGTGAACACCATGGCGATCAGAATGCCCATGCCGAGCGTCGCGACCGCGAGATAATGCCCCTTCAGCTTGAGAATGGGGCGGCCGATGACAAAGGCGAGCACGCCGGCCACCGCCACCCCGATCAAGAGGGCGATCCAGGTCGGCACCGCGAAATGCGTCGGCAGCACCGCAACCGCGTAGGCGCCGATACCGAAGAAGCCGGCATGACCGAGGCTGACCTGTCCGGCAAATCCCATCAGCAGGTTGAGACCGAGCACCGCCAGCGAAAAGATGAAAACCAGCGCCCCGATCCGTAGATAGAAGGTGCTGGATACGACCTGCGGCAGCACGGCGACAACCGCCGCCACCAAAAGCACTACGCCATATCTGCGCCAGAAATCCGACATCTCACACGCGCTCGATACTGGCCTTGCCGAACAGACCTTGCGGCATCACGAACAACACCCCGAGAATGACGAGGAACGCCACCGCATCCTTGTAGGCCGAGGAGATGTAGCCGGCCCCGTAGGTCTCCAGCAGCCCGACCGCCAGGCCCCCGACCACGGCGCCGACCGGATGGCCCATGCCGCCCAGCATGGCGGCCGCAAATCCCTTCAGCGCCAGCAGCGTGCCGACCTCGTAATTGGTCAGCGTGATCGGCGTCACCAGAATGCCGCCGATCGCGCCGATCGCTGCCGAGAGTGCGAACGACAGCCCAACGATCGCCGCGGTGTTGATGCCGACCAGCCGCGCAGCAAGACGGTTGGCCGCGGTCGCGGTCATCGCCTTGCCGATCATGGTTCTGGTCGACAGCGCCCACAGCGCGATCACGATCGCAAGCGTACCGCCCAGCACGATCAGGCTTTGCGGCAGGATGGTCGCGCCGCCAATGCGGATCGGCTCCGAACCGAGGAAGGCGGGATAGGAGTGATAATTCTTGTCGAACACCACCGAGGCAATGCCGCGCAGGAAGATCGAGGCGCCGATGGTGATGATGATCAGCGTGACGGGCGACGCGCCCTTCGCCGGCTCGATGGCGAGCAGGTGCAGCAGCACACCGATGATGACCGCGGCGACTAGCGCCAGCAGAGCCGCGAGCGGAAGCGGAAAGCCTGCGGCGACCGCAAAGAACGTGACCATGCCGCCGATCATGACGAATTCGCCCTGGGCGAAATTGATCACGTCGGAGGCGTTGTAGATCAGCGTGAAGCCGAGCGCGACCAGAGCATAGATCGCACCCACGGTCAGCCCGGAAAAGGTGAACTGGAGAAATTCGGGCATTGAGCTTCCCTC
>JAEWHY010000281.1 GCA_023387555.1 Pseudomonadota bacterium | reverse complement strand
CAAGATCACCGTCTATGTCGCGCGCAAGATCGTCACCATGGACCCCGGCTGGCCGACCGCGACCGCGGTCGCGGTCAAGGACGGTCGCATCCTGTCGGTGGGCACGCTCGAGGAACTTCAGCCCTGGCTGAAGCGCTTCCCCTATGAAATCGACAAGCGCTTCGCCAAGCAGGTGATCTATCCCGGCTTCGTCGAGGCGCACGGCCATCCGGTGATGGGCGCGGTGGCGATCAGCCTGCCGCCGCTGTCGTATTTCCCCTTGCGCAATCCGTATGGTCCCGACTTTCCGGGGGTGAAGACCCGCGAAGCGGCGATGCAGGCGCTCGCGAAATACGTCAAGGCGGCGAAGCCCGGATCAACCGTGCTGACCTGGGGCTACGACGTGGTGGCGATGGGCGGCGAGCGCCTGACCCGCGGCGATCTCGATTCCGTCTCCAAGACGCAGCCGATCATCGTCTGGGATGCGTCGGAGCATTATGTCTTCGCCAACAGCGCCGCGATCGAGAAATACGGCATCACCAACGAACTCGTGGCCAAAACCATCGGCGCCGGCAAGAATCCGGACGGCTCGTCGAACGGACAATTCCTCGGCACCGAAGCCGCCAAGATCATCATCCTCAAGCCACTGTCGGAAATCCTGACGCCGCAGGAGGGCCGCAAGCGGCTGCGCTACCTCGGCGCATTGATGCAGCAGGCCGGCATCACCACCACCGGCGACCTGTTCTATGGCGGCGTCAATCTCGAACTTGAGAACCTGCTGACCCGCGACTATTTCGGCCGGCCGGACTCGATCGCCCGCATCGTCCATGTTGCCGACGGCGCCACCTTCCAGCAGTCCTACGGCGCGCGCGCCGTCGATGAGGTGAAAAGGCTGCGCGACACCAGCAACGAGCGGCTGATCTTCAACGGCGTGAAGTTCTACGCCGACGACGCCTTCGTCTCGTTCGGCATGGAGCTGCAATATCCGGGCTATATCGACAATGACCGCTTCAAGGGGCTGTTCATGTATTCCTCGAAAGAGGCGTTCCTGAACGCGATGCGGCCGTGGTGGAATGCCGGCTTCCAGATCCACGTCCACTCCAACGGTTCCGGCGGCAACCAGATCACGCTCGACGCGCTCGCGGCGCTGCAGGCCGAGACGCCGCGCTTCGACCATCGCTTCTCGTTCGAGCATTTCGGAATTTCGACCACCGCCCAGATCCGCCAGGTCAAGGCGCTCGGCGCGGTGATCTCCACCAACCCTTATTACGTATCGGAGCGCGCCGACCTGAACGCGGATTACATCGGCACCGACCGCGCTTCGCTCGCGGCGCGGATGAATACGGTGCTGAAGGAGAATGTGGTGCTGTCGCTGCATTCGGATACGCCGGTCGGGGTGCCGAGCCCGCTCTACGAAGTCTGGACTGCGGTGAACCGCATCGGCGAATTGTCGGGCAAGACCCACGCTCCGGCGGAACGCGTGCGCAACGTCGAACGCGCGATGCGGATGGTGACGATCGATGCCGCCTATACGCTCGGCGTCGACGACCGCGTCGGCAGCATCGAGGCCGGCAAATATGCGGACTTTGTCGTGCTCGACAAGGACCCGCAGGAGGTCAGCGCCAGGACCATCAAGGACATCAAGGTGATCGCGACCATCACCGCCGGCCGCGCGATGCTCACATCGCAAACCCGCAATCCGAACTGGTAACGCGAGGCCGCGCAGGGGCGCGTCTTTCGCTGCGTTGAATGCACGCGGCGGCCTTGCCGGTCGCGATACCGCACAGTATCGTTTGCGGTCTTGCGAAAGGAATTACTGATGGCTCGTGCTTTTTCGCTTCCCGTCGTTGCGGCTTTGGCGCTGATGATCAGCCAGACGCCGGCCCTGCCTCAGGCCTATCCGACCGGAACGGTCAACTTCCTCGTGCCTTATGCCGCCGGCGGCAGCGCCGATATCGTCGCCCGGCTGATCGGGCAGAAACTGCAGGAACGGCTCGGCCGTCCTGTGGTGATCGACAATCGTCCCGGCGGTTCGGAGATGATCGTGACCGAGGCGCTGGCGCGCTCGGAGCCCGACGGTCACACCATCGCCATCCTGTCGAACGCGGTCGCCATCAACGAGACACTCGTGCCCAATCGCCGCTTCGATTTCGAGAAGGACATCTCGCCCGTGGTGCGGGTGATCGAATTGCCGTTCGCGCTGATGGTCCATCCATCGGTGCCGGCGCGCAGCGTCGATGAATTCGTGAAATATGCCAAGGCCAATCCCGGCAAGCTCAACTATGGCCATCTCGGACCGGGCAGCCCGCACTTCTTCAAGATGGAGTGGTTCAAGCGCACCGCCGGCCTCGACATCGTTGCGGTCCCGTACCGGGGCGCCGCACCGGCCTATGCCGCGCTCGTCGCCGGCGAAGTGCAGATCATCGCCTCGGGCCTTGGCGCCGCGACCCCGTTCCTCGACGCGAAACAGGCGATCGCCCTCGCCGCCTTCTCGGCGAAGCGGCCGTCGTCGCAGCCGAACCTGCCGACCATCGCGGAAGCGGGCTTCGCCGACTTCAAGCTGGGATCATGGATGGGGATTTTCGTGCGCAAGGGCACGCCCGCCGACATCGAAAAGCGGCTGGAGACCGATCTGCTCGCCGTGCTCGGCGATGCCGAACTGCGCGGCCGCCTCGACAAGCTTGGCCTCGATCTGGCGCCGATGCCGCGGAACGAGTTTCCGGCTTTTGTCCGCGGCGAGATCAAGGCCTGGGAAGCGATCGTGAAAGCGACCGCGGGACAGCGTTAGGGCCAGACAGAATGCATTCGGCCCGGGAAGAACGCTCTGCCCGGGCCGATGTGAACTCTTTACTTCTTCTTCTTCTTCGCAGCTTTCTTCTTCTTGGCTTTCTTCGCCATAGCGTCCTCTTTCAGGTTTGAGGTGATACGCCACTCGAGCAGCCGAAGGCTTGCCCCGCGTCAATTTCCAGTGATTCGCGAAAAGAGTCACTGTCACCACCCTGTCGCGAATGGTCCCCGCTATTCTTTTCCTCATGGAAAATGCATTTGCCGGTTGGCGGCGAGCGAGAATCGCCGCGCCACCGCGTCCGCACCGGCGCAGTTGATCTCGCGGGCGGGATTGGTCACAACGCGCCCCGCATGCTGACCATCGAAAACCTCTCCGTCCGCGTCGCCGGACGCCTTCTGATCGACGACGCCTCGGTGCGCATCCCGGCCGGGAGCCGCACCGGCCTCGTCGGCCGCAACGGCACCGGCAAGACCACGCTCTTCAACGTCATCACCGGCGATCTCGCTCCTGAATCCGGCCGCCTGACCATTCGTCAGCGCGCCAGGGTCGGACGGCTCCTGCAGGAAGCCCCGACCGGTCCGGACAGCCTGATCGACGTCGTGCTCGCCGCCGACACCGAACGCGCGGACCTGCTCGCCGAAGCCGAGCATGCCACCGACGCGGATCGCATCGCCGAGATCCATACCCGCCTTGCCGATATCGACGCCCATGCGGCGCCGGCCCGCGCCGCCGCGATCCTGTCGGGGCTGGGCTTTTCGGCGACGGACCAGTTGCGTGCGGTCTCCGAATTCTCCGGTGGCTGGCGCATGCGCGTCGCGCTCGCCGCCACGCTGTTCGCGCAGCCCGACCTTCTGCTGCTCGACGAGCCGACCAACTATCTCGACCTCGAAGGCACGCTGTGGCTGGAGGATCACCTCGCCCGCTATCCGCACACCGTGCTCGTCATCAGCCACGACCGCGACCTGCTCGACAACGCAGTCGATTCCGTCCTGCATCTCGAGAACGGCAAGCTCACCTTCTATCGCGGCGGCTATTCTTCATTCGAGCGCCAGCGCCGGGAACGGCAGATGCTGGATGCTAAATTCGCCAAGAAGCAGGAGGCGCAGCGCAAGCACCTGCAGGCCTTCGTCGACCGTTTCCGCGCCAAGGCGACCAAGGCCCGGCAGGCGCAATCGCGCCTGAAGATGCTGGCCAAGCTCGAACCGCCGTCGGCCATGGTCAACGACGATGTCCGCCCGATCGTGCTGCCGGCGCCGGACCGGACGCTGTCGCCGCCGATCCTCGCGCTCGACGGCGTGTCGGTCGGCTACGAGCCCGGCAAGCCGGTGCTGCGCAACCTGTCGCTGCGCATCGACGACGATGACCGGATCGCGCTGCTTGGCGCCAACGGCAACGGCAAGTCGACCCTCGTCAAGCTGCTGGCGGAGCGCCTCGATGAGATGGCCGGACGGATCACCCGCGCCGACAAGCTGCGGATCGCCTATTTCGCCCAGCACCAGCTCGACGAGTTGCGTCCGAAGGACAGCGTCTACGCTCACGTCCGCCGCCTGATGCCGGAAGAGCCCGAGGCGAAGGTCCGCGCCAAGGCCGGCGCCATCGGCTTTTCCGCGAAGCGCGCCGATGCTGCGGTCGAGACCTTGTCGGGCGGCGAGAAGGCGCGGCTGATGCTCGGCCTTGCGACTTTCGGCGGACCGCATCTGGTCATCCTCGACGAGCCGACCAACCATCTCGACATCGACAGCCGCGCCGCGCTGATCGAGGCGATCAACGATTATCCCGGCGCGGTGATCCTCGTCTCCCACGACCGCTATCTGCTGGAAGCCTGCGTCGACCGGCTCTGGATCGTGCGCAACGGCGGTGTCACCGCCTATGACGGCGACCTCGACGATTACCGCCGGCTGATCCTGTCAGGCGAAGGCAGCGACGCGCGCAAGGCGGGCGGCGGCAAGGACAAGGATGCCGCGCCGAAGGCCGGCGCCGAAAACCGCAAGAATTCGGCGCAGCGGCGTTCCGAGCTTGCGGCGCTGCGCAAGCGGGTCTCGGCGGCCGAGGCGCTGACGAAGAAACTGAATGGGCAGATCGAACAGCTCGACACCACGCTGGCGACGCTGTTCGCGACCGATCCGGTCAAGGCCGGTCAGCTCGCCAAGGAGCGCGCGGATGCCGCAGCGAAACTGGCCGAGGCCGAGGATGAATGGCTGAACGCCAGCGCCGAACTGGAAGCGGCCGAGGCGTGAGGCTGAAAGCCTGAAGCAAATAGTCTGAAGCAAATCGCCTGAAACAGAAAAAGGCCATGGCCGGCAATGGATGCCGGCCATGGCTTTTGGCGTTATTTGTCGATCTTCGCGTCCTTGATGACCTTGGCCCACATGTCGAGCTCCGACTTGATGCGGGCCGCCGCTTCAGCCGAGGTCGATCCGATCGGCGAGAAACCGAGCACGTCGAGCTTCTGCACCACGTCCGGCAGCTTCACCGCCCTGGCGATTTCCTGCTGCAGCTTGTCGACGATCGGCTTCGGCGTACCGGCGGGGACCAGAGCGAGAAGGATGGTCTCGGCTTCCTGACCGGGCAGACCCGCTTCGGTCATGGTCGGCACATCCGGCAACGCCGAGACGCGCTTCGGACCCACGATCGCCAGCGCGCGGATGTCGCCGGACTTCACCAGCGGAATCGCCGGCGGCAACGCCGCGAAAACGATCGGCGTA